>JALYVR010000037.1 GCA_030853145.1 Chloroflexota bacterium
CGCTGGAGGTTGGGGCCATGTGATCGGAGACGAAGGTAGCGGCTACGAACTGGGGCGCCTGGGATTGCAGGCTGCTGTACGCGCGGCTGATGGCAGGGGTCCGCAGACCACCCTGTTGCCGATCTTCCTGAAGCGCTGGCACCTGGATAACGCGAATGATATTGTGGGATGCGTCTATCCCGATGAGGATAAAGCCAGGATTGCGCGCCTGGCGACCGATGTGCTGACAGCAGCGCGCGCAGGCGACGAGGTAGCGGGAACTATCGTGCGGCACGCGGCGGACGAACTTGCGCTCGCGGTAAGCGTTGTCAGCAACGCGCTCAACTTCCCGCAACAGCCCATTCCCTTGGCTCTGGGTGGTGGCCTTCTCCTGCACAATCCCGACTTCCGCGCCCAGGTCCTCCAGCGCCTTCACCAGCGGCAACCCATCGGCGAGGTCGTGCTTGTCGAAGAGCCAGCCCTCAGCGCCGCGCGCGCCATCATGCGCGCCAGGAAGATATGAAAGGGAGATATCCATGCCGGATTATATAGCAAACATGCCGATGGAAGAGCAGATCGGTCAAGTGTTGATGGCCGGCTTCCCGACCACCAGACCCTCGCCTGAGATCATCGACCTGATTCAGAATCAGCATATCGGCGGCATCATCCTGTTCTCGCGCAATGTGCAGGATACGCGCCAGTTGCTAGAACTCACGCACAGCTTGCAGATGACTGCGCGGGCCGCCGGGCATCGCTACCCGTTGCTCATCGCCATCGATCAGGAGAATGGTATGGTGCAGCGGCTGGGTGACGGCGCCATCGGCTTTCCCGGCAACATGGCATTGGGCGCGATTGGCTCAGAGCAGCTCGTCTATGACGTTGCCCAGGCGACCGGGCGTGAACTCAAGGCCTGCGGCATCAATATGAACCTGGCGCCGGTCGTTGATGTGAACAATAATCCCGCCAACCCTGTGATCGGCGTGCGCTCGTTCGGTGAAGACGCGCGCGAAGTGGCCCGGCTGACCTCGGCCGCGGTGAAAGGCTACCGCGCCGCTGGCGTGATCACCTGCCTCAAACATTTTCCAGGCCATGGAGACACGGCTGTGGACTCGCACCTCTCCCTGCCAACCATTCCCTATACTCTCGAACGCTTACAGGCAGTAGAGTTGGCGCCCTTCCGCAGCGGGATCGCGGCCGGCGCCGACAGCGTGATGATCGCGCATATCCACTTCCCATCGCTGATGCCGCGAGAGGTCTTGCCTGCCACGGTCTCGCCCGCGATCGTGCGCGAACTGCTGCGCGAGCAACTGGGCTTCGACGGCGTGATTATCTCCGATTGCCTGGAGATGCAAGCTGTCGCCGATACTATCGGCGTTGGACCGGGAAGCGTCATGGCGTTGCAAGCTGGGATCGACCTGGTGCTGATCTCGCACAAATATGCCCGCCAACTGGCCGGCATTGAGGCCATACAGGCTGCCGTGCGCACAGGCACGCTCTCTCCAGAAACCGTGAGCCGGGCGGCCGAGCGCGTGTTGCAGCTCAAAGAGCGCCTCCTCTCGTGGGAAGACCTGCCGCTACCAGGCGCGACCATAGCGGCGAGCAGCGAGGCGGATCAGCAGTTGCGCGACCGGGCATACGCGCTGTCCACAACCCTTGTCAGAAACGACGAGGGGTTGTTGCCTCTGCACCTGGAGCCGGACGAGAGCGTGTTGCTCGTCTTCCCACAAAGAGAGTCCTGGACGCAGGTAGAGGATAGACAGTACCCATACGAGTTCTTTATAGAGAGCGTGCGCCAGCATCACCCGCATATCACCGCCCTCTCCATCACATCTGACTCGACAGACGCTGCCTACGAGGAGATAGACCGGGCGGCGCGCGCCGCCGCCGTCACCATCATGGTCACGGTAAACGCGTACCAGGATCGGCAGCAGGTAGACCTGATGCAGAGGCTGCTGCAGGCTGGCCGGCCCGTCATCGGCATCGCCGTCTACAATCCGTATGACCTGCTGGCATTTCCAGAGCTAGGCACCTACCTGGTCACCTACGAATATACGCGCCCGGCCCTCGCCTCAGCCGTGCGCGCCCTCTTTGGCGAGCAGCAACCTCAGGGCCACCTGCCTGTCAGCCTGCCTGGCCTGTATGCCGTTGGGCATCTGGTCGTGTAGCGTGTGGGGAGACGTTGATCACCGAGGTGTTTCCTGGGAAAAGCGCTCCCCATCTGGTCTATTTCATCTAGCAGTTGTACATTGCGTTCTTCTCTAATGAACAAGAGAAAGGATACTGCATGAAACTGGCTTTGATTTCTGATATTCATGGAAACCTTTTCGCCTTTGATGCTGTTTTAGAGGATATTCGTCGGCGGAAGATTGAGCATATCCTTTGTCTGGGAGACGTTGTTTCCTCTGGTCCTCAACCGCGTGAGGCGCTGGAGCGCCTGCGAGAAATCGGTTGTCCTACAGTGATGGGCAATACCGATGCCTGGGTGGTTGAGCCTCGTCTCCGCGAATATCCTGATCTATATGGACAGCATTTGCAGGATGTTGAATACTGGTCATCGCAACAGCTTACTGACCAGGACAAAGCTTTTCTAAGGGCCTTTCAGCCGACCATTGAATGGCCGCTCAATGAGAAGACCACGTTGCTTGCCTATCATGGCTCTCCCAGGTCGTTTCTGGAGCGCATTCTTCCTATTACCCCAACTGAACAATTGGACGAATTCTTCGCTGGCACAACGGCACAGATTCTGGTCGGTGGGCATATCCATCAACAACTCTTCCTCCGTTACAGAGACAAAATTGTGCTCAATCCCGGCAGTGTTGGCCAGCCGCAGGATCGCATACGGGTACGCAGGGAGATGGGAGCACGGAATCCACCCTGGGGAGAGTATGCCATTCTGAATAGCGAGGGGAACCAGTTCAGCGTAGAGTTTCTCCGGGTGCCGTTTGATATCGAAGGGTTCCTGGCACTCCTTTCACAACGTGGAATGCCGCATACGGAGTGGTTAGTCAATTCGTGGAGCAAAGCTTAGTACTGCCTGCTGCAAGCCATTCCCCACATTCATGTATGTAGCAGCTCTTGACAGCGAGATCTTTTTGGCGTATAGTTAGTTACATCAGTAGTTAACCGGATAAGGGGCGAGGCGATGAAGCATTTAATAGACGACGAGCGGCCAATTTTTCTCCAAATTGCCGAACGCATCGAAGACGACATCATCGCTGGGGAATTGCCTGAAGAATCGCAGGTTCCTTCCACCAATCAGTTCGCGTCGTTTTACCAGATCAACCCGGCAACAGCGGCAAAAGGGGTAAACCTGTTGGTGGACCAGGGCATTCTCTACAAAAAGCGTGGACTTGGCATGTATGTCGCGCCAGGCGCGCGGACGAGATTGCTGGAGAAGCGCCGGGAGCAATTCTACGAGCAGTATGTGGTCACGATGATTCGGGAGGCGGAAAAGCTGGACATCACCCAGGAACAACTGGCAGATATGATTCAGAGAGGGGTCAAAGTGAGATGAGCAACGTTGTCGAGGTCAGGCAACTGACAAAATCGTACAGAAACGTCACCGCCATCGATCAGGTCAGTTTCTCTATCGACGCCAACAAAATCTATGGATTGTTGGGGCGCAACGGTGCGGGCAAAACGACCATTATGCAGATCATCACGGCGCAGTTGTTCGCCACCAGTGGAGAGGTGAAGGTGTTTGGGGAAGCGCCCTATGAAAACAGCCGCGTGCTCAGCCGGGTCTGCTTCGTGAAGGAGAGCCAGAGGTATCCCAAATACTTTCGCGTGCTCGACGTGCTGGAGCAGGCCACCTTCTTCTTCCCCCATTGGGACCGCGAGTACGCCTTCGCCTTGAGCGAGGATTTCCAGTTGCCGCTGAAACGAAAGATGAAGGCGCTCTCCAGAGGCATGCTCTCCGCAGCGGGCATCATCGTCGGCCTCGCCAGCCGCGCGCCGCTGACCATCTTCGATGAACCGTACCTGGGCCTGGACCCCGTCGCCAGGGGCCTGTTTTATGACCGGCTGCTTGAAGATTACGCGGAGCATCCGCGCACGATCCTCTTATCGACGCATCTGATCGACGAGGTCAGCCGGTTGTTGGAACATATCCTCGTCATCGACCAGGGCCGGCTGGTGCTCGACGAGGAGGCCGAAGCGCTGCGCGGGCGAGCGTTTATCGTCATCGGCCCGGCAGCCAGGGTCGATACTTATACGGCGGGCAAGGAACTGCTTGCTCGTGAGCCGTTGGGCGGCCTGGTTTCGGCCACCGTCATGGGCACTGGGGACGTGAAAGACCGCAAGTTCGCCGAAGCGCTCGGCCTGGAACTTGCCCCGGTCTCCTTGCAGCAGTTGATTGTCCATCTGACAGGCGAACAAGCAGCAAGAGCAGAAAGAAAGGCAGTGGCAGTCCGATGAACCGCATTGCAAACGTCATGGTCATGCATGCCAGGGACCGGGTGACCTGGTTCTTGACCCCCGCGAGTGTTTTGGGCGCTGGCTTCGTCATTGTCCTGTTTATAGCCCTGTCCATTAACTTGCTCTGGGGGGGTGCAACACCGGTCTATACCGGTGCGCTGGCCGTCTTCTACTTCGTGATGCTGATTGAGAGCATCGGCACTGTCAGAGGAACGTTTCCGTTTGCCGTTGGCTTTGGAACACGCAGGAGGGATTACTTCCTGGGCACACTGGCATGGGGCGTCGCGGTCTGCGCCGTCTGGGCGATTCTGCTGGGTCTGCTTTCGCTCATTGAGGCCAAGGTGATCAAGAACTGGGGCGTGGGTCTCCACTTCTTCCACCTCCCCTTTTTCAGCGATGGCTCGCCCCTGCGGCAGTTTTGCTGGTCATACTATCACGATATGTCCTGCGCACAATCAGACCCCAACTATCTAAGCGGTGGCTTGTCCCTGGGACAGATTTGGGTCTCCTTCGTCCTCCTGCTGTTCATGTGCCTGCTGGGACTGCTGCTCGGCAGCGTCTACCAGCGCTTTGGCCGCACGGGGGAGTACATCTTCTTTGGCGTCGCCTTTCTGCTCCTCAGCGTCTTTTTGCTGGTGAGTACCTATTGGAACTGGTGGGGCGCCATCTTCGGTTGGCTCGCCCAGCAGAGCGCAGCCACGCTCGGTTTGTGGCTGGTGCCGCCGGGTGGCATCTGTGTCATCGTGTCCTATGCGCTGCTGCGCAAAGCCACCGTGTGACGGGCAGGCAAGAGCATCTGAGCACGCACCTGAGCGCGGGCCAACTGGCGAAAGTGTGGAACTAGCAATGAACAGAGAGCATCATCAGAACGGGAGCGGCTTCCCCGGTAAGCACACCCTGGAATTACGGCACCCGCTGGGTGTACGCGATCAAGAGCCTGCGGCTGCATTGCCGCCACCGTCCATCGGCACTACATTCGGGCAACTGCTGCGTTTTGGCCTGGTCGGCTGCCTGAACACCGCGATTGATCTGCTGGTGCTCAATGCCCTGTTCTGGCTGTTTCCCACCCGCAATATCGGCCTGCTGCTCATTGAGAACTCCCTTGCTTACAGTTTTGGGGCCGTCAATAGCTTTCTCTTCAATAAGTACTGGACATTCCACTTCCCCGGACGCACCGGGCGGCGCGAGGTGGGGCGCTTTACCCTGACGACGCTGGCCGGGGTGACCTGCAATAATCTGCTGCTCTGGCTGATGGGCACGTTCTTGCATCCGGTATTTGTGAGCGCCGTCTTGTGGGCCAATACCTCCAAGCTGGTTGCCATTGGTGGCTCGGTGTTCATCTCCTATCTGGGCATGCGCCTGTGGGTCTTTGTCCGTCCTGCTCCAGCACCAATGGAGGAGGGTACCCTTCCTCTCGGTATCGAACACAGGAGATTCCATCACGAGCAAACGAACGGGAGGCCTACCTGGCCGGGCCTGTTCTCTCTTCCCAAAGGAGCTATTGCCATGACCGTTGCTACATCACTGCGCGCCAGCATCACCAGCCTCTTCCGCCGCGCCGACCTCGCTCCCGCCGTGCTGATCATCGCCGGCGTCTCGTTCCTGGCCCATGTCCTGGTTGGGAACAACTACGGCTATTTCCGCGATGAACTCTATGTGCTGGCTATGAGTCAGCATCCCGCCTTTGGCTATGTGGATGTCCCGCCGCTGGTTCCCTGGATCACGCTGATTCCCCGCTTCCTCACCGGCAATGCCCTCTGGGCCATCCATGTGATCTCGGCCCTGGTCTGTGCTGGGACGATCATCCTGACCGGACTGATGGCCCGGCTTCTGGGCGGCACGAGGTGGGTCGAGGGACTCGCTGCCCTGGGATCGGCGACGGCCCTCGTCCTGATGGCAACCGGCTCACTCTACGCCTATGATGTCTTCGATGAATTCTGGTGGACGCTGGCCGCCACCATCCTCATCGTCCTGCTGCGCGCTGAACGCCCCCAGCGCTGGCTCGCGTTCGGCCTGGTGGCTGGCCTGGGATTGTTGACGAAGGAGACCATCCTCTTCTGGGGGTTCGCACTAGTCATCGGATTACTGCTGACCCGACAACGCCGCCTGCTGTTTACCCGCTGGACACTGTTTGGGGGCCTGATCGCCTTCGCGCTCGTCTTGCCGTTCCTGCTCTGGAATGCCTTCAATGGCTGGGCATCGTTCCAGTATTGGGCGGGCTATTCCCAAAATCACAGTGCCGGTGGGACGCCCCTCGATTTCCTGATTAACCAGATCCTCGGCATGAATCCCCTCTCAGTGCTCTTGTGGGGGGCAGGACTGTGGTACTTCTTCTCCGCACGGGGTGCGCGCTATCGGGTCTTCGGATGGGCGTATCTCATTCTCTTCGTGCTCTTCATGGCGATACAGGGGAAAACCTATTTTCTGGCACCGGCCTACCCGCCGTTGTATGCTGGTGGGGCGGTGCTGCTCGGTCAATGGCGGGTGCGCTGGCCCAGATGGGTCGCGGCCTATCCCGTGGTGCTGGTCGTGTGTGCCGTGCTGCTGGCCCCCGCGGTGATGCCGGTGTTGCCACCCACTGTGTATGGACATACGTATGGCAAGGGTGGCAACGCAGGGTCGCAGCAGGATGCAGGCGATATCGACGGCTTGCCGCAAGCCCTGGCGGATCGCTTGGGCTGGGAGCAGCAGGTCGCCTTGATTGCTCAGGTGTATCATGGCCTGCCAGGGGATGAGCAGCGGGTGGCTTGCATCTTTACCTCCAATTATGGCGAGGCAGGTGCGCTCGTGCAATTCGGGGGGCGCTATCATCTGCCTCCGCCGATCAGTGGACACAACGCTTTCTATCTCTGGGGACCGCAAGGGTGTAGCGGCCAGGTCGTCATCACGATCAATATTGCTCCCCAGGACGTTACACGGGGGTTCAGTTCGGTGACGCTGGCCGCCAGGACTTCTTGCGATGATTGTGTGGACTTTGAGAATCATGCTCCGATCCTGATCTTGCGGCATCCGAAGGCGAAGGTACCATTCGCGGTGCTCTGGGCACAGGTGAAGCATTACGATTGAGGCCAGGCAGGGCTGGGGTCACGATATCGTTTCCCCGCGCGCATCCAGGCTTCGGCGATAGACGCGCTCATAGACAGAGCCTGGGAAAGTTCTTGCTGCGCTTCTCTGCTATCCTTATTTTCCTGGTAGGGATTGCTCTGATGGAAAGGCCTCTTCACCTGTGCTGCGCAGGCGCACTTGCCACGGCCGTCCCTTGATGGGCGCACGACGCACCTCGAACAAGTGTGTATTTGCTTTGAAGAGCGTCGCGAAGTCCTTATGGCCAACATGGCGCGGTGAGAACCTCGATTCCACTGCCACCAGTGCATCTGCCATGTGTGCGATGGAGAGCCACTCCTCCTCCTCCGAGCGCCGGGCCTCTCCTGCGCGATAGGCCTCCATCACCTGTTCCAGTGTGTAGGCAGGGGGATGCTCTTTGTTGAGAGGACCATACACACGTTCGGCCATTGCCTCGATGACCGGCAGAATCTCCTTGATGATCGGTTTCTGCTTGAAGAAGACGATCTCGCTGGCGACCTCTCCGAAGGCTTCTCGCGTGACATTGAGGTCTTCGTAGACCAGCAGCAGCAGGTAGGGGCAGTTTGCACTGCGCACTTTGGCGACTTTGTTGCGCAGGTAGGTGGGGGACCAGAAGCCGACCAGTTCTATCAGGATACGCCGCTGCTCGTCCAGGCTATTGACCACCAGGAAGTCGGGGATCATCACCGTTCCTCCCAGGACCAGCACCTCCTGCTCACGCAGCAGCCTCCAGTGCCCGCGTGCCCCGCCAAACTTTTCCTCGAAGTCGGTGAACTCGCTGGCAAAGGTGTGCTCTAAGGCTGAGTCATACTCAGCGGCCCGCCGGTAGTGCGATCGCAGCCCACAGGTATGGTCGAGCGAGTAGCGTACGAGCGAGGCATCCGCCTGTCGCGCATCCTCCTTATTGTCCAGGGGGAACTTCTCGGGAAACAGTTTGAGCCTGGCACTCATGCGCCAGCGCTCCCCCAAGAGCAGTGCCGGCATGAATTTGGCAAAAGAGATGCCATAGCGTTCCGTCAGCACAAAGTCTGACATGGGACCCGACAGGGTGAGGCGATAGCCCCCTGTTGCTAATTCCTCCGCCCAAAACATAACCTTGAACAGCTTTAAGTAGCGCCACACCTCTTTGAAGTTGTCGAAGATATCGACGCGCAGCAGCGTTGCCCGGTAGAGGACGCCGCGTGCCAGCTCCAGGTTGTAGCGTTGCAGCAGCATGAGCGGCGTCCAGCGCGGTCCGGGATGGGTCAGCAGATACTCTTCAGGTCGATCCGCGAAGAGCAGGGCCTCGACCTGAGATGTGCCGCTTCCCAATTCGCCGGCCACCTCGGTCAAGAGATCGGACCGGGTACGTGGGTGAAACACATCAGGATCAGCAAACACGGGACCCCGTTCGAAGAGCAAACGACGCGCGTGGTGGAGCGTGAAAGGCGCCTCCAGCGGAGCGAAGGTGGCCTCGTCTTCCAGGACTTTTGCCAGTCCTCGCAGGCGCAGGTAATCGACGCGCGTGCCCTCAAAGGCCTCGCGGGCTTGCCACCAGGCGAGGCGGGGTTGGCCCACCATGCGTTGGAAGAGTATGATCATGTCCTGAGCCGTCTGCAAGATCTGCTCGTCGGTTTCGTCGAGCAGGTCAACCGTCACATCCCCACCCGCTCGCCGGAGGAAGGGCTTAATCAGATCGTTGGTCAGCATTGCGCGCCTCCTTTTTTTGCGCGGCACGACGGCGTTGCACCTTGCCCTCCTCCGTCGTGCCTCGCACAAGGATTTCGTAGAGCACCGCCTGCCGGTTCTCGACCTTGCGCAAAATGCGCCCCAGCCGTTGAATGTATTCGCGGGCACCCGAGGTGCCGCCCAAAATCAAGGCCACCTTCGCTTCTGGGACATCGATGCCTTCATTCAAGACACGGGTCGTGACGATGGCGGCATAGCGGCGCTCCCGGAAGCCATCGATGATATCTTTGCGCTCCTGGGCTGGTGTTCGGTGGGTGATGATCGGAATGAAATGGCGGCGGGAGATGGTATACGCCACCTCGTTGTTCTCGGTGAAGATCAAAGTCTGACTCGTCTGGTGCTCGCGCAACAATCGATCAACCGCCTGCAATTTGCCCTCACAGCCCGCCAGCAGGCGGCCGATCCGTTGCCGGGCGAGCAGGGCTGCCCTGGCTTCAGCGTCCCTGGTAGAAAGGGTCACAAGAGCATGCAACCAGGTGGCCCTGTAGCGCTGGATCAGGCCCCGGCGTTTGGCATAGCCCATGTAGATCTCATAGTCGCGCTGGTAGTCGCGCTGCTCGTCTTCGTTCAAACTGACGCGGATGCGTTGTGTGCGGTACAGTGCGAGCCGGTCTCCAATCAGGTCGTCAATGCGCAGCGAATAGACCACCGGTCCTACCAACTCATCCAGCCGCCAGCGTCCGTCGCCCTGCTCTCGTTCTGAGGGGTAGGTGGCAGTGAGTCCCAGACGACATGGGGCAGGCGTCATCAGTGCTCCTTCCCCAAAGGAAGGAGCGGTCGCGTGGTGACTCTCATCGAGAATCAGGAATTTGAAGTGGTTGCCGTATTCGGCAATCAGATCAGAGAAGGAGTGATACGTCGTCACCGTCAGCGGGAGCACATTTTTTTCGCCGCCATAAAAGACGCCAATCTCTGTCGAGAAGGCATTGCGAAGAATGCTATACCACTGGTGCAGCAGGTCCAGAGTTGGGCAGACAATCACCGTGGACCGATTCACCTCCGCGATAGCGCGAACGGCTACAAAGGTCTTGCCCGCGCCCGTTGGCAGAATCACACTACCGCGCCTCCCCGCTTGTCTCCAGGAGGCCAGAGCTTTTACTTGATAGTCGTGCGGTTCCCGCGAGTCAAAGAGCGTGTAGTTGAGTGGTTGCCAGCGCGGGACCATATCGCGAATACCCTGTGCCCGTATCCAGGGGATCAGCGAGCTGTAGTGGAATGCCTCACAGCGCCATTTCCCGTTGAGAAAACGCCAGGGTGGCACCAACGGGCCCTCCGAGGTCTCTCCCTCCACAACCAGAGTCCCACCATGAAAAGAGAGGTGTCTGCTCATGTGCTATAGCATAGCAGACACCCATCTATCTTGTCTAGACATAAAGAAAAAGAGGCGACTGCTCGTCCTCGGGGAGCCATGCTCTAGTGCAAAAACACAAGAGAGATTCGGGAAGGGAGTGTGGGGGATATCCTCCGCCGGGGCATGGGATGTTCCCCACGCTTTCCTTCCGCTGAGGCCGCCTTTCCCTTGTGTTGAACGAATGGTGCATCTGGCCCTGCCTCTGTGTGACTTTTTTTGTAGAGTGTCGTCTTACCTTAGTCTCTCGATCATGGGAGCACATGACACCCAGATGTGGTGTGTAATACCAAAAGGAGAACCTCTCTATGCACGTAGTTACCAACTGGGGCGATGCCATTCTTACGGCACTCGCCAACGCACTCAACCTGGTGCTCACCTTCATCCCGCGCTTGCTTGGCTTTCTGGTCATCCTGCTCGTTGGATGGATTGTGGCCACCCTCGTCAGTAAAGCCTTAACCCTGCTCTTGCGCAAAATCGGCTTTGACCGCATGTCCGAGCGCATCGGCCTCACCCGCTTCGAGCAGCGCATGGGCGTAAAGATGGATTCAGCGGGCATCCTGGGAAAAATTGTTTTCTGGTTCCTGTTGCTCATTTTCCTAGTGCCTGCCGCTGATGCTTTAGGCTTGCCAGCGGTCAGTAATGTCCTCAACCAATTGGTAGCCTATATTCCTAATGTCTTCGTCGCGATCCTGGTGCTCTTCCTAGGTGCCCTGGCGGGTACTGTGGTAGCTGACCTCGTGCGAGGGGCAACAGCCAGTGCCAACATCGGCAATTCCAACCTGTTTGCCAACATCGCTCGCTATGCCATTCTGGGCTTTGCCACCTTGATCGCTCTGGAGCAGTTGCAAATCGCCCCGGCCCTGCTCAACGAACTGTTTGCCGCGCTCGTCGGCGCAGCAGCCATCGCCTTCGGCCTGGCCTTTGGGCTGGGTGGGCAGGATACGGCCCGCAAGTGGCTCAATCGTGGTGAGAGCGCCGCCAGTGACGCCGCCGCGAAGATCCAAACGCAACAGCAAACCATGCCAGCGCCACAACCGTACAAGGGTCTGCAGGCGCAATCTGACCCAATGCGCCAGCCTCGCTAGTGCCTTCTTTATCCATGGGTGAAACAATGCGCCCACCCTGGTAGAAGTATAGACAGACAACCAAGGAGAACATTCATGGCTCAGACAAATCGTTCCCTCGTCGCTGGAGTTTTTCAGAACGAGGCCAATGCAAAGCAGGCGGTGGCCGACCTGCAACAGGCAGGCTTTACCGATAGCCAGATCCGCTATTCGGTGCATAAAGGGGGTGCTGGCATTCTCGATTCCCTGAGCGGCTTAGGCTTTGGGCAGGCTGATGCGGCCTTCTATGATCGTGAGTTTCTGGCCGGCCGCACTGTCGTCACCGTCATGAACACCGATCATCAGCAGGAAGCTTATGACATCCTCAAACGCAATGGCGCCTATGATGCCAGCAGCCGCACGGGCCAAACAGCGAACGGTGCGACCGACGTGACCACGGGTGCCGATCAAAAGCTTCGCCTGCATGAAGAGCAACTCTCTGCGACCAAACAGCGGGTGCAGGCCGGCGAAGTAGGCATTCACAAAGAGATCATCAGCGAGGAAAAGTCCCTCAACGTTCCGGTCTCGCACGAGGAAGTCTACATCGAGCGTCACGCGGTGACGGGGGTCGCCGCTTCTCCCACCGATAGCTCCTTCGATTTCTCGAAGCAGACGGAGGATATTCGCGTTCCCGTCAGCGCGGAGCAGGTGCAAGTCACCAAGCAAGCGGTCGTGAGGGAAGAGATCAATGTAGGTAAGCGCGTGGTGCAGGAAAACCAGCAGGTGACGGATACTGTGCGCCATGAAGAGGCACGCATTGATCGCACCGGCAATGTCCAGGATTCAGAAGTCATCGATGATGCCAACAGGCGCATCGACCAGTAGGCAACGAGAAGGTGTTCTCAATAGACCTTCTTTGGACACAGGGAGTGCCTGGTACAGGCACTCCCTGTGTCTACGCAACAGCAGTTCTCTCGGCCTTTCCCGCGTCCAGCAAACCCGAGAGAGCAACCGCTTTTTGCTCCCTCTTTGCGTTTCAAGCGTCCCCTGGTACAACCGGCAGCATCACATATGATGGGTGCGCGCTATCGTGCAGGATGGCCTGATGCGCTACCACCCCTTCGGCGTCTACTCCCAGGTCGTGGCCGGTATTGGGGTTGCGGTCCCAGCGGGGGAAATTGCTGCTGGCGATATCCAGGCGCATGCGGTGGCCGGCCTTGAAGACGTTGCTGGTGGCCCACAGATCGATGTCATACTCGTATGCCTGCCCTGGCTCGATCAGTGTAGGTGCCTCGCCGCGCGCGAAGTCACGGTAGCGGGCGCGCAGAATGCCATCAGTGAGGTTCAGCGCGTAGCCATCGGGGTAGACATCAACCAGGCGCGCCACAAAATCGGTGTCCGGCGCGCTGGAGGTAGCCCAGAGATGCACCATGACCGGGCCGGTTACTTCGACATCGCACTCCAGGATGCTGCTGGTATAGACCAGCACATCCGTGCGGCTCTCGATGGCGCGCTGATCGAAGGGGCCGGCCGGGTACTCAGGCGATATCAGCAGGGCGCCACCGCGTGTGATGACCGGGTTGGCGGGATCGTAGGCGTACTGGTCCAGCGACTCAGTCGCGGGCGGCTCGACGCTCAAAGAGCCATCGCCGCGTAAGGTATTGGCGTGCCCGTTGCTGTGCAGGTAATAGCGCGTCTCCACGGCGCGTGCCAGGGGCCATTCTTGCTCAGCGCGCCAGGTGTTGGCGCCCATCACGAAGAGCTTGATGGGGGCCTCACGCAGCATTCCTGTATCGACGCCCTTGAGCCAGTGGTCGAACCAGCGCAACTGCATGCTGAGAAAGTCGCTCTGTAGATCGATAAAGCCGGCGGTCGCGCCCAATCCAAAGTTGCGCTCGCCGATGGGATTGATGACGCCGCCATGCGACCACGGCCCGATCAGCAGCATGCTCTGGCGGGCCTCCGGCGTGGCACCTTGCCGGCGCATAGTTGTGAAATTGCCGATAGTATCTTGCAAGAAAATGTCGTACCAGCCGCCCACATTCAGGGAAGGCACAGTCACGCGCTCATGCTTGCCGCGAATGGTTACCGGCTCAAAATACGCGCGGTCCATCGGGTGCTGCATGGTGTCGAAGAAAGAGGGTGCCACCTCATTGCGCTTGAGCGGCCCAAAGTCGTTGAGCGGCAGTGACTGGTAGCCCTCTATCCCAAGCGCATCCATGTCGCGCACCAGCGAAACGATGCTGCTTTTCATCACGGCGCGCTCGCCTCGATGACGGCGCGTCAGGACATTGAGGCCCATCATCAGGCTCCAGTTCGCCAGTTTGCCGAGTTCAAAGGCGCCGCCGCGAAAGTAGCCGCCATTCAAGGGGTCGTTCCAGGTGATATTGGGGATCATGGCCTTCAGCGTTGGTGGCTGCTGGACCGCCGCGAGCCACTGGGTGTACCCATAGTAGGATGCACCATACATTCCCACGCTGCCATCACTGCCAGGCAAGCCGGCCGCCCACTGGATGGTATCGACACCATCCAGCCCCTCACTGCGATAAGGATACCACTCGCCTTCGGAAGCCAGGCGCCCGCGTGTATCCTGCACAACGACGATATAGCCGCGCCGCGCTGTCTGCACCGGGTCCATAGACGTGCTGCCGCCCGGTAGATCTTTGCCATAGGGCAGGCGTGTGAGCAGCACAGGCCACGTTCCCGCGCTCGCAGGCTGGTACACATTGGCCCGTAACACGGTCCCATCGCGCATGGTCGCTGGTACATTAAACTCTACATTTATCGAGAGATCAAGCTGTTCTGCCATTGAGAACCTCCTGCTGTTCTGCATAGGGACGACGGCTTCGGCTCATAGGCATATCTCGTAGGGGGATGGCTTGCCCATTCGTTGATACAAAATCATGTGTCGTGTTGGAACAGGGCACCCGCAAGGGACGCCCGTCCATATCTGACCCTGCAATCGACGCTCCCAGACGAATGACTTGATCAGCCTTGGAGGCCGTCATGGGCGCTTGTCCTCATTGTCATGCCACCTTCGCCTGGGCAGAGATGGACGGGCATCCCTTGCGGGTGCCCTGTTCCAACACAGCATAGCTTCACCAGG
>JALYVR010000551.1 GCA_030853145.1 Chloroflexota bacterium
TGCCGGCCTCGCGTGCGCGGCCAGGGGGAGATCGGACTGGCATCCCAAAGGCCGTTGCGCCCGGACGCGGCTTGCCGGGTCCCTACGCGGATCGCACTTACCAGAAAGCGCCATTTCAGGCATTCGGAGACATACAAATTATGATTGATCGTGAAACTGTACAGCACGTTGCCCGGCTCGCGCGGCTGGGTTTGAGTGAAGAGGACATCGAGACGTTTAGCGGCCAGCTCTCCGTTATCATAGAGAATATCGCGATCCTGCGTGAGGCCGACGTGAGCGGCGTTTCGCCGCTGGCGCACGCCTCACGCTTGAGCGATGTCATGCGCGCGGACCAGGCACGGCCATCGTATCCACCAGAGGCCCTGCTGGCAAATGCCCCTGAGCAGGAAGAGAACTGCTTGAAGGTGCGCGCTGTACTGGAGGAGTCCTGAGCCATGGCTGAAATATACGAGTTAAGCATCCATGAAGCGGGCGAGTTGCTGCGCCAACGCAAGGTCTCGTCCGTCGAACTGACGCGCGCCTATCTTGAGCGCATCCGGGCCATTGATGACAGGGTACGCGCCTATACACTGGTGACCGACGATGTGGCCTTGAAACAGGCAGAAGCCGCGGACCGGCGCTTTGCCTGTGGCGAGGCCGTCACGCCGCTGACGGGCATTCCCCTGGCCATCAAGGACGTGATCTGCACCAAAGATATTACTACCACCTGCGGCTCGCGCATGCTGGAACACTTCAAGCCGCCCTACAATGCGACAGTGATGGAGAAACTAAACTCGGCCGGCGCCGTCATGCTGGGCAAGACAAACATGGACGAGTTCGCTATGGGCTCCTCTACGGAGCATTCGGCCTTCTTCCCCACGCACAATCCCTGGGACCTTGAACGGGCGCCCGGAGGCAGCAGCGGCGGCTCGGCGGCGGCGGTAGCGGCGGGGCTGGCGATGGGAGCATACGGGAGCGACACGGGCGGATCTATTCGCCAACCCGCCTCGCTCTGCAACGTGGTCGGCCTGAAACCAACCTACGGGCGTGTCTCGCGCTTCGGACTGGTGGCCTTCGCCTCCTCGCTCGACCAGATCGGTCCCTTTGCCCGCGATGCGCGCGACGCCGCCCTGCTCCTACAAGCAATAGCCGGCGTTGACGCCGGCGATGCCACCAGCTCGCCCAGGCCGGTACCCGCCTACAACGAGTCGCTGACCGGCAACATCAAGGGGCTGCGCATCGGCGTGCCGGAGGAATACTGGGTCGAGGGGACCCAGCCCGGCGTGGTGCAGGCGGTGCGTCACGATATTGAGGTCCTGCGCGATCTGGGGGCCGAGGTCAGCCCGGTCTCGCTGCCACACACCAAATATGGTGTCGCCGCATACTATATCATCGCCCCGGCCGAGGCCAGCGCGAACCTGGCCCGCTACGACGGCGTCAAGTATGGCTATTCCTATCGCGACACCGACGACATGTGGGAGGCGCTGGAGAAGACGCGCCAATACGGCTTCGGCCCGGAGGTCAAACGTCGCATCATGCTCGGCGCCTATGTGCTCTCCTCTGGCTACTACGATGCCTACTACAATCAAGCGCAGAAGGTGCGCGCGCTGCTGGCGCAGGACTTTGAGCGCGCCTTTGAGCGCTTCGATGTACTGGTCAGCCCGGCTTCACCAACGGTGGCTTTCAAGCTGGGGGAGATCTCTGACCCCTATGAGATGTATCTCATGGACATCTTTACCATTCCGGCGAACCTGGCCGGCATCTGCGGCGTCTCCATTCCCGGCGGCTTCAGCGATGGGCTGCCGGTCGGTATGCAACTGCTGGGCAATGTCTTCGCCGAAGAGGTCATCCTGCGTGTGGCCGATGCGTTCCAGCGCGTGACCGACTACCATACACGCTGGCCGCAGATTGGGTGAAGGCGGGATTCTTCACAGCAGACAGGAAAAAGGTCGCTCAGGGACACTCTCCAGGTGTGCCCCTGAGCGAGAAGAGAGACATCTGAGATGGTTCGTCGTATTATCGCCATTTGCTTGCTCGTGCTGGCAATCAGCATCGCCATCATCACACCGGTGCTGGCCTTTACACCGGCAGGTACCTCCCTGCTGGGTCAATTCGCGCCAGCGGCGCCAACGCCGACACCAACCCTGGTACCTTTTACCCCCACCCCACCACCTGCGCCAACGCCGATCCTCACACCCAGAGGCCAGCCACCAATCATCGACGCATCGGAAGCTCTCCTGCTCGATACCGATACAGGACGTATCCTGATCGATATCCACGGAGAGACGCCGCGCCCGATGGCCAGCACAACCAAGATTATGACGGCCCTGATCGCCATTCAAGCGGCCGATCTGAACGAGGTGATCACCATTCATCAGGATGCCATCGACGAAGTGCTCCTGAACGGTGGCAGCAGCGCCCGGCTGGTCGTGGGCGACAAGATCGCGCTCAAAGATCTCCTCTACGGTCTGCTGCTGCCATCAGGCGATGATGCCGCCGTGGCCATTGCCGACGCCATCAGCGGGTCCGCTAGCAATTTCACGCACACGATGAATCTCTTCGCGTATCGCCTGCGCCTGTTCCAGACACACTACATGGACCCCGATGGGCTCTCCTCAACCAATCACTATTCGACGGCCTATGATCTTGTGCGGCTGGCACAGTACGCCATGTCCGTTCCGCTCTTCGCGCAGATCGTCAAGACACAGAGCTACACGCTTCCTGCCGACGGCAACCACCACAGCTACATCTGGAAAACGACGAATCAGCTCCTGGCCGGCTATGCAGGGACAACCGGGATCAAGACAGGGACAACCGGCCCGGCGGGCTACTGCCTGGTCTTCTCGGCCACACGCGCGGGCCATCACCTGATCGGCGCATTGCTCAATGCGCATAGTGAGGAGCAGCGTTTCCGCGATGCCAAAGCGCTGCTCGCCTGGGGCTTCGCACTACCGCTGCTGCCGCCCACGCCGTGAGCAGAAGCTTTATGGGCCAGGAACGGAACTGTGGACGCTCTCCTCTCTCGAAGAATGTGCGGCGCTCAATCTAGCTGATGTGCGCGTCTCTCTGCGCATTTGATAAGACATCGGCCCCTCGCTCAAAAAGAAACGAGGGGCCGGCACCTCTATCCCACACAGTGTGTTTCTACCGTTAGAAGGCCGTTGCGGGCGAGGTCAATCCTCTTGATCCCTTAATCACACCGGAGGGAACCACAGCATTCGATACAAATGTGCCTCCAACCATCTTCAACAGATCTTCAGGCGCCGTGAAGGCGGCCTGCTGACAACCAGCGCCTGGAGCGCCTGTCGTCACGTTGGAACAGTCCGGCGGAGGTGTTGGCGCGCTGGCTACCATGAACACGGGAGTAGCATCATCGTCTCTCGGTACGATGGAGGTCGAGAGGTAATCGGCCACCATGAACCCTTGAGTGGTAAGCGGGAGCCACGTTAGCATCATCGGCCCTGCCAGTTGCTCTGCCGAACTCCAACTAGCTCCGCCATTAGTGGAGGAGATGAAGCCAACATCGAGCTGACAGGTGCTGGTTGTGCAAGTTGAGTTCGGGTAGTAGTAGTAGACAAGCCCAAGATGGGCGGAACTGCCCGCTGTACTCCTATCGACAGCCAGACCTGGGGTGAAGAAATCGGCATTGCTGCCAACCGGTGCTGTCGGGATGCGCTTCGGTAGGGTCCAGTGGACGCCATCGGCGGAAGAGGCCAGCAGGAGATCATTGGTCCCTATAGGGGCACTGCAGCCAGCTTCAAACCGGCAATCTGACCAGACGACGTAGACTCTGCCCGACTTGTCAATTTCGGCGCTGGGCAAATTGGGAGCGCGAATACCGCCAGGGTTCCCGTCATTCAGCAATTGTGCCACAAGAACTGGCTTCTTCAAGGTCTTACCACCATCGGTTGACCTGATAGCAAGGAGGGTAGACTCAAAGCAATCGTCGATAGGCATGACGACCGTGCCATCAGGCTGCACGACCGGTTGACCGCCAATGACGCAGGTATGATCGGGGGTCGTTTTGGCTGTACCCCACGTCAATCCGCCATCGGCGGAGGCATTTATCTGGACGCGGTTGAGGTTGCTAGCGGTGTCGTACTCGGTATAGCAA
>JALYVR010000552.1 GCA_030853145.1 Chloroflexota bacterium
TAGTTATAAAACCATTCAGCAGGTGACGGGAGCGCAACTGTACCAGGGATTGCTGGGCAATACGTTGCTGCTGGGCGGCTATGATGTGATCTTCGATACCGTGGGCAGCAGAAGCACGATCCACAATTCCCTGCGTTGGACGCGCGCGCGTGGCACCGTCGTGCTCGTCGGCGTCAGCCTCCACCTGATGTATCTTGACCTTACCCCTGTCTGGTACCAGGAGGTGAACCTGATCGGCACAATGGCCCATGGCGTCGAGGAGTGGCCCATCGGCTCGCAGACGTACCGCTCTACCTTTGAGGTTACCGCCGAGCTGATCGAGCAGGGACAGCTTTACCCTGAGCAGTTGATTACCCATCGCTTCGCCCTTAGCGATTACCAGCATGCCCTGGTGACCGCCATGGACAAGGGTAAGAGCCGCGCCATCAAGGTTGTCTTCGACTACTCATTGCAGCCCCCATCGGTCGTCCCCAACGTGCGTGCCGCCGCGCGCCAGCGTCGCCCACACAGCACGACCAGTCGCGCATTGGCAGGCCCGGCCCCCATCGAGTTTTCAGCCTTCCCTGCGACATCAAGCTTGCTGGCCGATCCCCAGCGTACCGTCTCCGTACCGCTCTCTCCTACGCGCATCGAAGAAGACGACATGGCCGGCGAGCCTGAAGAGCAGGGTCAGGAGGAGAAGTTGTTTTCCAATGTACATGTGCAGTCTGTGCAAGCCCCCAGGAGTCATCCCGGCGTAACAAATGATATCCCCGGTGCGTTACAATCAGTAGAAGAGGAAACAGACAGCGTTCAGGAGCCGACATTTCGCGCGCTGGAGCAAGAAAATAAGTCTGGAATCTAACGTGTTAAGATAATAATAGACACAGGAAAAATTTTGGGAGAGTATATGTCTATTTCTAATGAGCACTCGCAAAAGCCTTCTACAAACAATCAGCAGCCAGCGCAGGCCGGCGGGCTGGCCAGTCAGGTAGGGCAGCCAGAACCTCTCATACCATCGCGACCAATGCCTGCCCGGCAATACCAGCAAGCCAGGCAGCAGTCAGAAGAGCAGGCGCAGCGTGCGCCGATGGCTGCCCAGGATGCGCCCGAAAATGGAAGCGCGACCGCGCTCAACGGGAAACAGATTGGCGTAGACTTCAAGGACTTCGGGCAGTCTCCCGCCCCTGCTCTATTACAGCCGCGGCCGCCCAGGCACCGTGGACGCAGTAAAGTCGGCATTATCGCGCTGCTCATGCTGAGTATCCTGGTGATTATCGTCGTTCTGACTGGTTTCCTGGGGCGTGTGACCACCAGTGCCAATACTAGCGGTAATACTGGCGCAGACCCAACCGCGCCTTCGCTAGGGTCCATCGGGCCGATGCTCGGTCCGCCGTTGAATCCTACCCAGGTGAACGCGCTCAGGCATAAAAGCGTTGTCATGACCTATAGACAGCTCGCCAGCCTCTATGTGAATCGTATGACCCTGGACGAAGAGCTGGGCCAGTTGATTATGGTCGAATACGATACGACTACCTACTCCCCTGACCTCGATTACATGATTAATAACCTGCATGCGGGCGGCGTCATCATGTATGAGTTCCAGATGAACTCCTTCAGCCAGACCAAACACGATATTGCCCAGATGCAGCAGCGCGCGAAGATACCGCTACTTATCTCAACCGACGAAGAGGGCGGGCCGGAAGTTCACCGGCTGCTGCACATCTATCCACCGCGGCCGGGGCCCTGGGATATCTATCAGAAGGGCAGCCTTGACTATGACAGGCAGCAGGCGCATACCCTGGCTCATCAGTTGCTGGCGCTGGGCATTAACGAGGACCTGGCCCCCGATGTCGATGTGATGATTACGCCCGGCGCAGATACCGTTACGCGCACATTCGGGACAACGCCTGACTCGGTGATCAAGTACGGCGGAGCCTACTTGCAGACTATGCAGAGCGATGGCCTGATCGCCTGCATCAAGCATTATCCCGGCCTGGGCGCGGCCATCCCGGATGCTCACAAGACGCTCCCGGTCGTCAATCGTTCCCGACCCCAGATCTTCGCGACGGAGCTGGCTCCCTACCAGGCGTTCATCAACTCTCCCAACCCGCTGCTGCGTCCCGGTATGATTATGTCAACTGATATCCTGATGCCAGCCATCGACCCGGTCTATCCGGCTGAGTTATCGCACACCTTTATGACCGATATCCTACGCAAGCAACTGGGCTATGACGGTGTTGTGATGACCGATGCCCTGTACATGAAGGGCATCTCGAACCAGTGGACCATGCCCCAGGCGGCGGTACTGGCGCTGAACGCGGGCAACGATATGCTGCTCGGCCCCACGGGTGCCGGTCAAATGATTGCCATGCTGGATGGCTTGAAGGCGGCGCTGCAAAATGGGACCCTCTCTAAGGAGCGCGTGGATGAGGCGGCTTCGCGCATCATTGCTCTCAAGATGGCGTCCCATCTTATGCCTGTCGTGCCACCGCAGAATTAATAGCTATTTTTCGTACGGGTACAATGAAAAAAAGGATACTAAGCAGGAGCCTCTATGTCTATTACAGAGCGACCACAAGATACTGCCTTCTCTCCAGGGGAGCCGATTATCAGTAAACCGTTCCCTGTGGGAGAAGGTATGCAGATACGGCCAAAGCGCCGCTTGAGATTCTCATACGCCGTGACGCTGCTGATCCTCTGCGGCCTCATCGTGCTGGTGGGCGGCGATGTGCAGCGTAATCTGTTCGCGCAGCACGTCACCCCAACAGTGGTGGTCATCCCGGTGACCGGCCCTTTTGTGCAGGCGCCTATGAGCCCTGCCCAGATCGATGCCCTCAGGCACATAGTCCTGCGTATAAAATATAAAACGCTTGCTGGCGTGTATGTGTCGCGGTTGACGCTCGATCAGAAGCTCGGTCAGCTCATGATGGCGGAGTATTCCGAGGGTTCGTACTCGGCCGACCTCCAGACGATGATCACGAAGCAGTACGTGGGTGGCGTGGTCACGTATGCCTTGCAGATGCATACCTTCGACCAGACGAAGCATGACATCACCGAGATGCAGAAGCATGCCTTCCTGCCATTGCTCATTTCTACCGATGAAGAGGGGGGCTTTGTCGAGCGCGTGCAGAATATCTACGGGCATCATCCAGGAGCACTGGAGATCTACCAGACCGGCAAGGTCAGCCTGGCAACGGCGGCCGGCCACAGGATCGCCCATGATTTGCAGGCGCTCGGTATCAACGAGGACCTGGCCCCCGATGTCGATGTGCAACTGGTGGATGGCCCTGACCAGTACCTGCGCACATGGGGCTACACCCCGCAGTCTGTGATCAAGTTCGGTGGGGCCTATCTACAGGCGGTGCAGGGCGATGGCGTCGTTGCCTGTATCAAACACTTCCCTGGCCTGGGCGCGGCAAGCACCGACGCGCATTTCAATCTGCCCGTGGTAAATCGCAGCAGCGATCAGATCTACGCGACCGAACTGGCGCCGTTCAAGTACTTCATTCAATCGCCCAATAAGCTGGAGAACCCCGGCATGATTATGCCGACCGATGTCCTCATGCCCGCCATTGATCCCGTCTGGCCCGCTGAGATATCCCATACCTTCATCACAGATATCCTGCGCAAGCAACTGGGCTACGACGGCGTAGTGATCACCGACGCGTTATATATGAAGGGCATCTCGAACAAGTGGAACCTGGGACAGGCGGCGGTACTGGCCTTGAACGCGGGCGACGATATGTTGCTGGGCGCCAACGGCTCCTACCAGATGCAGATTATGCTCGACGGCATCAAACAGGCTCTGGCCAACGGCACGCTGTCAATGGCCCGCGTGAACGAGGCCGTCACCCGCATCATCGCCCTGAAGATCCAGTACCACCTGCTGCCGGCCGTCGCATCTGATAGTTTGAAGTAGAGGCGAACTCCTCCGCAGACACTCTGGGTTCATCGTGATCTGCGTGGTGCTCCGTCAAGCTTCAATCGGCAGGAGAGCAGGCGCTTCCCCGCCCGCGTAGGGATTTGGCTTGCCGTATCCGTGTGCCGGCCTCGCATGCGCGGCCAGGCAGGAGGCCCCACAGACACCACAAGGGATGCCTCACAC
>JALYVR010000553.1 GCA_030853145.1 Chloroflexota bacterium
CTGCACCATGTACTCGGCGGTCGAACCTGAGCCAAGCCCGATGACCATACCCGTCTCGACTAGCTCGGCCGCAGCCTCCCCGGCCGCGCGTTTCCACGTGTCTTGCTCAGTTTCATGCTGCATAGTTCCACTCTCCGTTACGTTTCTTTGATAGTACCACATCAAACCTATCCACGAGGACATACCCCGCCGTTCCATACGAGCAATGGCCTGTTTTTCTATTTTGCTGCATGAATATTTCATATTCATGGGCGTTATGCTATACTAATCGCAATGTTCAGTGAGGGAGAATAGCAAGGGAGCACCACGCCACGTAACGGGCCACGGTTTCTTTGTTTGGGTGTAGATGGCCAAGCGCCGGCAAGCAAAACCGGTTTCAAGGTGGGTAGCAAACGATGTCTGATCAATGGCGCATTCTCGTGGTTGAGGATGAGGAAGACCTCAACCGCAGTATTGTCAACTCGCTCCGCAAAGACGGCTACGTTGTGCAGGGGGTCGCGAGCGGCGCCGAGGCTATCCGCGCGCTGCTGGCGGACGAGTATGGCGTGGTGATCGGCGACCTGAAAATTCCCGGAGCCGATGACTTCGAGTTGATCCAGTGGCTGCGCCTGTACCGTCCGCATGCCTATTTGATGATGATCGCTGACCCCGGTCCCCCCGAAGCCCGCACCCAGGCGCTTGAAAGCGGCGTGATCAGCTATTTAGAGAAACCTATCAATCTCCATGTACTCAAAGAAGAGATCCGCCGCCTCTTCCAGCAAACCGGCTTTTCCGCTAACCTGGACTCGTTCGATCTGCTGGATGTGATCCAGATCATTACCTTGAGTCGCAAGAATATCGCGCTTGTCGTCAATATAGGCCTGGAGGAGCGCGGTCTGCTCCAGTTCCAGAACGGCGAATTGATCTGGGCCGAGTATGGTATCCTGCATGGCGAGGAAGCTTTTTTCGCGCTGGCCGCGCATAAAAATGGCACCGTGAGCCACGAGCCTGGCAACGAGCAGATCTCGCCCAACGTCACACAACCGCTCTCGCGCCTCATTCTTAAGGCGCTGCAGTACCGCAGCAAATATGCCGCCGCCAGTCAGCCCAGCAGCGAGCTTGAGGCGCTCGCGCCACCCTCTCACGTAGAGAAAGCGGTAGACGATAGCCCTTTTGTGTTTTTTGTTGATCCACTGTCTCCCCAGGAGCAGCCGCAGACTGAAACCTTGAGCGAGACGGCCAACCTGGAAGAGGCTCTGCAGGAGCAGGAGTGGTGGCTTCCCACCAGCCATATGCCAGGAGCCCATGCCAGCCCTGGCGCAGGTACAGGGGATATGGGAGTCAGCCACGCGGTAAGTGAAAACACGAGCAATAGAGAGCCAGCAGAGAAACGCAACGGGTCGCATAGTTCCGGCAACACAGGCACGATCACACCGTCTATTGTGCATAAGACAGCAGCCGGGCAGCGCAACGACCTGCCTTCGTGGCTGACGGATCAACCCACCCAGTCCGATATGGTGCCGCTGTCTTCCCCGGCTCGTTCCACCAGTGAGCCACTGGCGGCGATTCCCACACCACCACAACCTGTGGCCGAGTGGCAGCCGTCGCAGGCCCTAGCATCTCCATCCCAGCCGGCACAGCCCGTCACACAATCAACAAAGCAACCCCTGAACAACGGGACAGTCACGCCGCACAAGCCGCTTTCTACCGATACGGGCGTGAGCATGCGCCGCGTTAGCTCGCCCGAATGGCAGCCGCAGGAGCACTTCGCCCCGCCGCCAAGTGGACCATTGCAGAGCCTTGTCTCGACGACCCGCAAAAGTGGAGATATCCCGCCTGTTGAAAACCGTCGCGAGAGCGGTGTGCTGCCCCCCATAAGATCGTCAGACACGCGCCAGGCGAGCCGGCCCTTACCCACGGTGGAAGAGGCAAGCAGCGTCTACACACCCCGCGCTCCCCGGCGCAATAACAGCGCCATCGTCACGGCCCTGCAAACGCTTGGCTACTCCATCCCCGGCTTTATCGCGACCGCGATTGTGGGCCTGGATGGCCAGCCCATCGCGCAGGTATCTGTGGAAGACCTTGATCTCTCAGTGATCGGCGGCTCCCTGGGCAGAGTGCTGCACGGCGCGCTCCTCTCGCTTACACAGGCAGGCTGGGGCGCCTACGAGGATACCATCATTACCAGCGCCAGCCATCACATCCTGCTGCGCCTGATCGGTACCGAGCACAACGCATTCCAGGTCCTGATCACCACGCGCGAAGCCGACCCGGTGGAAAGCCTTGAAGTCATGGCAAACGTGGAAGGATCTATCGCTGCCGCGCTATAATCTCTAATGGGACCACTGCACTCGGCAGGCGAGCGGCGCCCCTACGCGGGATAGGGGGCACTTCCCCCGTCATATGAACTGTATCAGAGCAGTAGGGGTCGCGCCATGAGTTGAGGCAGCACTCCTAATACAATATCATAAGCACTTAAGGATAAACATCATGCACGAGAGAACACCCCGGACCGAAGAGCAGAAACGCAACGACCGTTTCTCATTTATTGTGGGAATGATCATTGCACTGGTGATCCTTGTGGGCTTCGTAGTGTTTTTCAGATAGCATATCGCGTCTGCTATGATTCCAACAACTTCTTCAGTTGCTCAACATCCAGATCCTTCGCCAGACCGGGTGGTAGAGCCTGCCGCTGACCGTCCTCGGCGGGTACCGACTCTGAAAGCGACTCCCGCGCGGGGCCTGCCTCCTGTGGCTGCGGCATGATAAGGGGCGCTGGCTGCGGATTGCCCTCGTGCAGCAAGGGACGCCTGGTAGGCGGAGTTTGCATTTGGGACTTGAGTTCGTTGAGCTGCTGCTCGACCAACTGCTCTTCGGAGATCTGCGCCAGCTCTACATCGAAGCCACGACTGTGCAGTTCGGCCTGCGCCCGCGCCCGCGCTTCTGCCTCCATCAGGGCATCCAGCGCGCGGGCCACGCGTTCCTTACCCTGCGGACTGCCAGCTTTGCTGAGCGCGTCATAGGTGCGCTGCTGAACCAGAGCGTTGCGCCTGCGCGTGGTCAATAGATCGATAGTGGCCTCAACCTCCCCAATCTTGACCTCAAGCTGACTCAACACGCCGCGCATCGTCAGCACAAACTGGTCTTGCTCCTTTTGTTGCTGGCGGTAGCGCTCTGCGAGTCGCATAATATCGTTTTTCTTCGTCAACGCCGCGCGCGCGGCAGTGTCATTCTTCTGGTGGATCGCCTGCTCGACCTTCCGCTGCCATACCTCGGCCTCCGCCAGCTTCTCCTTGTAACGGGTCTGTAGCTTATGGCTCTCGGCGATGGCCGTGGCAACCTGGGTCTTGACCTGCATCAACTGGTTGCGCATGTCCTGCTGCAATTGGCGCAGAACATGTTCCGGGTCATCGGCCTTTTCTACCATGGTATTGACATTGGCGTGTAATAAAGTGAGCACGCGTTCCAACAGATTCATCCAGAATCTCCCCTCCGGATACTGCCATCTCAGACAAGAGTGTATAGGCTCTTCGCGAAGAGCCTATACACTCTACACGTTGAACTACTTCTCGCGGGATGCAGCATCAACCATGCCAGTACTATTCATGCTGGCATTGCCGTTGGCGTGCTGCTCCTCTTGTGTACGCAGAGCAGGCACCTTCGTCATCAGATCCTGGATATGCGTGCCACTGAGCAGTTCGAAGAGGGCCGGTACCTGCGCCACCATGTTCATGATGTCGCCGGTCAGCCGGCTGGCTCCGATGCCCCCATTGCCGTCGCCACCGCCGGTGGAGACGATGGTGACCTTGTCGATCTTGCTAAGCGGCTCGGAGATGGCGCGCACGATCTCTGGCATACCCGTGAGCAGTTTATCGAGCACAGCAGCCTGGTTGTATTCATGGAACGCGGCGGCTTTGACCTGCATGGCATCGGCCTCGGCTTCACCTTTGGCGCGAATGACTTCAGCTTCGGCCAGACCTTTGGCGCGGATGACTTCGGCATCCGCCAAGCCACGCGCGCGGTTCGCCTCGGCCTCTGCCAGGCCACGGGCCTTGTTGGCTTCAGCATCACCGATACCACGCGCTTTGGTGGCGTCAGCC
>JALYVR010000554.1 GCA_030853145.1 Chloroflexota bacterium
CCTGCGCACATTCTCCCTGCTCCAACGCGATCCCGACGCCAGGTTCTTGCGCCTGCACCTTCTGGTGCAAACTGTCCTCAAGGATGCCATGCCCCCGGCAGAACAGCGCCAATGGGCAGAGCGAGCCGTGCGCGCGACCAATGCGGCGTTTCCTGAAACCGTGGAGATTACCACCTGGCTCCAGTGCCAGCGTGTTTTGTCCCAGGCGCAGGCATGTAGTGTGTTGATCCAGACCTATGCCTTCGCGTTTCCAGAGGCCGCATCTTTGCTCCAGCGGACGGCGTGCTATTTAGAGGACTGCGCGCTCTATGAGCAAGCCGAGTCTCTCTACCAGCAGGCCTTACACATCCGCGAACACTGTGAGTAGACGCTCCTGCCTATTTTTCCTCTTGACTTCCCAGCTACCTTCATTTACAATCAATCCATCGATTAGATGCTTGTATAATTACAATAACATGAAAAATAGAGGTGGAATTATGAAAGATGAGCGGGAGTACCGGGAACAAGATGAACATCTATTGAGATTTACGCCTGACCAGGTCGATCTGCTCCTACGATTTGGGCGCGCCCTGGCGGATCAGACGCGCATCCGCATCCTGGGTCTATTGATAGAGCGGCCGATGTACGGGCAGGAACTGGCGGAGGCGCTGGATGTGAAGCCGCCGACGATCTCGCATCACCTCACGATCCTCAAACAGGCCGGGCTGGTGTTGGCGAGGCGCGAGAACGCGTACCACTACTACGAGCTTGACCACGACGGTATCCGGCAGGTCGCCGAGTCGCTCTTCGCGGAAAGCCTGCTGCCGCAGATCCCCAGGAACGATGAACGCGCGCGCGTTCTGGCGAGTTTTTTCAAGGATGGCCGTCTGCTAAGCATCCCGGCGCAGCATAAGAAGCGCCGCTACGTGCTGGAAGAGCTGGCGCGCGCCTTCGAGTGGGGGCGCATCTATGAAGAGAAAGAGATCAACGCCATCCTCCAGGAGTTCCACGAGGACGCCTCCAGCCTGCGCCGCGACCTGATCGCCGAAAAGATCATGATGCGCGATCGCGGGCGCTACTGGCTCGTGCGCCCGCATAGCCCGGCGGAGGGCGAGGCATGAACGGGCCGGGCGCAGGCCAGGGCATGCGTTGAGACGCTATCGGGAGCGCGATGTCGTGTTGGAGCAGGGCACCCGCAAGGGATGCCCGTCCATCTCATACCCCGCGATCGGTGTTGCGAGACGAATCACCAGATCGGCGATGGAACCGATGACGAGTACGTGTCCCCAGCGCCACGCCAACCCCGCCCGGTCAGATATGTACGGGCATCCCTTGCGGGTGCCCTGCTCCAACGCCGATGCAGCTTGCCATTCCCATCTTGCTCGCTTGCGGGTGCCCTGCTCCAACGCCGATGCAGCTTGCCATTCCCATCTTGCTCGCTTGCGGGTGCCCTGCTCCAATACGACACGTGGTCTATTTTCCCTTCATCAGGCTGTTCGATCGTGATTTTGTATCAACGCATGTCCCTTGCGGTCGCCTTGTTCCAATACGACACATGATGGTGTTCTCAATGCATGTGCTGGCCTGCACCCGGTCCTACGATCGCTGCTCGGCCTCCTCGATCAAGCTTACCAGGTATTGCAGCTTCTTGATAGTGTGCTGCGCGTTTTTCTTGTTGCGCTCGTAGCCATCGGGGGCGAGCTGCTGGAACCAGGCGCGGATATCCTCTTCGGAGGTGTCGTACCACTTGGCGCCGGCTTGCAGGCGTAGGTAGACGCGCATCTGCGGGTCCTGCGGCTTCTTGCGGGGCGTGAGCTGGATAGAGGACTGGCCCGCACCTGTGGTCTCCTGCTCATCGGCCTTAATGGCGTCCGCCAGCTCTGTCGGCGGGTAGAGTTCTCTGGTGAGCGCATCGACTTCGGCGGCCTTGAAGAAATGGTCGCGGCCCACGCCGCGATAGGCCTTGATGCGACCCTCGGTGATCCAACGGTCGAGCGTCTGCCGGTCGATACGCAGGCGGCGCGCGGTTTCACCGGCATCGAGGAAGGCGAAGCGTCCCCCTGCCGGTCCGGGTGTATTCAGCATGGCTTTCCTGGCCTTCCTCTCTGTGGGCTAGCGCTGCTGCACCGTAATGCCCAGACCATCGGGGTCGTGCAGCACGGCCAGCGTGACGCCGGAAGTCTGCTTCGTGGGTGGCAGCGAGAAATGCACGTCACGCGACTTGAGCGACTCGTAGATGGCATCGATATCATCGACGACAAAGCCGATGTGCGCCATGCCGGCCGGCGGGCGACCATGGTGCGGCGGCAGCTTCTGCTCGCCCGTCATGTGCAGCGCGATGGTGGTGGGACCCGTGGCAAACTCGGTCCAGCCTGGCGAGGTGAACTTCAGCGGCAGACCAAGCGTCTCCTGGTAGAACGCCGTGGAGCGCGCCATATCGCTCACATACACAATAATATAATCAGCTTGTTGTAGTTGTATCGACATCGATGGACTTCTCCCTCTTGACTTCGTAAAACAGCAGCAGCGTGCTGCCATAGCGGCGCTCGTCACGCAACAGCAGGCGCGCCAGCGGGACCGCCTGCACATCCTCGCGCTCTTTCGGGTGGACCTGGACGATGACCAGGCCAGTATCGGCCACGAGTGGCGAGCTATCAAGCATCTCCAGTGCATGCGCCGCCAGCTTCTGGTACTGTGGCGGGGCTACGTAAATGATATCATATGGGGCGCTGCTCCGGGGAACGCGGGCCGTTGCCATGTGGTTGGGGGTGGTGTGGGCCTGCAAGAATTTAAAGGCGTCGGCGCGGATCGTCTCGGCGCGAGCAAGCAGACCGGTAATGCCGAGGTTCTCGCGCACAAGTTTCAATACGCTACCGTTCATCTCGATGAAGGTGGCAAAGGCGGCGCCTCGGCTCAGCGCCTCGATACCCACGCCGCCGGTCCCGGCGAAGAGATCCAGGAAGCGCGTATCGCGAATGCGCGTGGAGAGGATATCGAAGAGCGCCGTCTTCACGCGATCAATGATCGGTCGCGTGCCCGGCGTCTTCGGGGATTTCAGTTTGCGCCCTTTGGCCTCACCTGCTACCACGCGCATAGGGACTATCCTCCTGTTTTTATGTCTTATGCCTCTTATGCCTTGCCCATGTCCTGATCTTCGTGTCTGTAGGGGCGACGGCTTGCCCATTCGTTGAGACAAAATCACTCTCGAACAGCCTGAAGAAGGGAAAACAGAGTAGTAGGGGCGATGGCTCGTCTCTAGGCCAGGGCGAGCACCAGTTGCACCTCGTTCTCGAAATCGTCTTCTTTGCCCCAGGAGATAAGTTTCTCTACCTGATCGACCTTCAATTGTTTCAAGTAGGAGACACTCCATAGAGCGCGCACTAATTGTTGTAGCTCATCCTCGCTAATCTGCGAGCTGACGATGTTCATCAAAACTCCCAGACGAGAATCGCTGGCCGGTTTGTTGCCGCGCACACTGCGCAGGTCGCTGAGCAATTCCTTCCCTCTGGCCTCTTCCTGAGGGGTCATTTCACGGCCCTGATCCTCAGGGTCATCGTCTTCCTCCTCGAAATCCAGGTCATCGTCTTCCTCCTGCCCTTCCTCTTCGTCAAACCCGTAGCCGGCCTGGCCATCGCGCGCAGAGGTCGCGGCGCGGCTGTTTCCCTCGGCGACTTTGCGGGCGGGGGCGGGGGGCGCCTGGACCGCTGGCGTGGGTGCGAGCTGCGTGGCGGCCATGTTCCCTGGCCTGGACGCGGGCGCCGGTTTCTCATCAGGGCGGGAGGATGTTCTGTTACCAGGAGCCTGATTGGGAGAAGGCGTGGCACGATTGTTCTGCTCTATAATATGACGCAGATCTTCCAACGCATCGTTCAGGTTGATGTTAGAGAGACTTTTCACATTCAAAAGTGCCATCACTTCCCTGGAATCCAGTTTATAGTTATCGCGCACAATATTTAAAAACTCAGCAACTTTGAGGTTGCTGCCTTCATTTCTCATCGGACCGGGAGTAGAGGGCAGATTAAGTCTTGCCGGCGGGCGTGGTGGTGCACCGTCTCCTGTCTGCCCGTCGCTTCCTGGGGAGTGCGAGGT
>JALYVR010000555.1 GCA_030853145.1 Chloroflexota bacterium
GTTTAAGCACACTGTCAACGGTGTTGGCGAGTCGCTGACCTGGCAGCCTGCAAGTAACCGCCTGGCCTTTGTCGAGTGGGTTGCCCAAAAAGGCGGTGGTTTGGCTTCATCGCTGGCCATCTGGGACGTGCCAACCAATACACAGGTGAAGCACTATCAGGTAGCTGCGAGTGGCACACTGGCACTGGCCTGGTCGCCCGATGGCAAATATATTGCTTATGTCGGTAATTCCACGCCTGCCGTGGACCCAGGGAATGGAGCACCCACGCCTACGGTGAACCCGGCCGATCCCAACCAGGTGCGCCGGTACTCAGGGCGTCCCAACCAGGTAGTCATTATAGATGCGAGCAGCGGTCAGCAGATCTACGTCTACAAGGGCCATCAACTGAATATCAGTGAGCTAGCCTGGTCACCTGATGGCAAGTATATTGTCTCTGCCGAAGGTCAAACGAGCGGAGATACGGTAGCTAAGGTGTGGACCGCGTAGCACAACGACGCTAGTAAGGGAACAGCAAGCGCCCGCAGATTGAGTTGCATGGTCGGTTTCTCTAGAGATCCGACCATGCAACTTATTTCTGCTAATGTTCGTCAAAACCCCTCGACCAGAACTTCCTTAACGCCAGGCCTCAAACTCCGATTTTCCCTTTTGCTTAGCGTGAAGAATGGCACGTGAAAATGTTATGACGCGTATTACGCCAGCAATTCCTGTTCGTCCAGGGGTCCCAGGGCGGCGAGCACCTGCTTCTCGCGTATGGGGAAGCGGCGCAGGGCGCGCATCACGTCGTCGGCTGTGATCTGCTCGACGCGCTCGATCTCCTCGTCGAGGCTGACCAGGCGGTTCTCGGTGACCCAGTCGGAGGACAGGGAGCGCATGCGCGCGAAGGTGGATTCGCTGCTCAGGACCAGGTGGCTGATCCATTTGTCTTTAGCGCGGCGCAGTTCGTCGTCGAAGACGCCATCCTCCAGCAGGCTGTCCAGTTCGGCGCGCAGCATCTTGAGGACGCGGGGGGCCTCTTGCGGCGTCGAGTTGGCCTCCAGCAGCAGCATGCCGGTACCCTCCAGCGACCAGATGCCGGCGCTCGCCGATTCCGCCAGGCCCTTCTGGTGGATGTTCCAGTAGATACGCGAGCCGTCGCCATCGCCCAGGATGCTGCCACCGAGGGCGGCGGCGTAGTAGTCGGGGTCCTGGATGCCTACGGCGGGCATGGCCACAAACATGATTTGTTGCTGGAGCTTCTTGTCAACTATGACGTTGTTGCTGGCCTGCGCCGGTTCGTAGGAGGTGGTGTCCCGTCCGGACTCTCCGGTGCGCCAGGTGGTGCAATGCTGCTCGGCCAGGCGCACAAGCTGATCCCAATCGAACTGGCCAGCCACGGAGAGGATCAGGTTGTTGGCGGCATAGCGGCGCTGCCAGTAGTTGCGCATCTGCTCGACGCGCATGTCGCGGATGCTCTCGCGCGATCCCAGCACGTCGTGCCCCAACGAGTGCTCGCCGAAGTAGGCCTGCACCATGCGCCGGAACGCCCGGCCGTATGGCTGGTCCTCGGAGCGCGCGATCTCGTTGATGATGACCTCTTTCTCAGTCGTGAAATCTTCCTCGGCCAGGCGTGGGTACATCATGTCGCTCAGGAGTTCGAGCGCTCGCTCCAGGTATTCGCCCAGCACGCGTGCATAATATACGGTAGCCTCGTGCGAGGTGAAGGCGTTCAGCTCAGCCCCGATCTTATTGAACTCCAGCGTGATTTGCTGCCAATCCAGCGTGCTGGTACCCTTAAAGACCATATGCTCCAGGAAATGCGAGATGCCCGCCATGTCGAACTCAGGCTCATCGCGCGAGCCTGTGCGCACATAGTATGACACGGCTACAGATTCGAAGTCAGGCATAGGCTGGGCCACGATCTGTAACCCGTTGCTCAGTCGGTGGGTATGAAACACAGTGCCATTGGCTGTGGTTTCTGTCATCTAGCTACCTCCAAGGTGTGAAGGGGTAAATACTGCAAAGAACGCTTCTTTCTACAGTGCATGATAGCCCTCGTGAATGGGGCTTGTCAAATCAGGGGAGCGGTTCACGCGGCCGCGGTGCCTCTCAATTTCGCTCTCTCAGTATACTGTTTATGTGGAATGAAATTATGGGCTTGCCGTCTAATCAGCACGGTAAGACTCATAAACTGGCGGCGTAAAGGGCAATGGTGTGCCTTGTCATGCTCTGTCTCTCTGTATAAACCGGGTACGGCAAGGCAGGATCTCCTTTGCGCGCGGGTAGAGATGTCGAAGTAAGGAGATCACGCAATGGCGAGCCAGGAAAAAATCACAACGTCTACCACGGTGGCAGCGGCTGAGAGGAAGAACATTGAGCAGCTCCGCATCTTCTCGCACCCTGCCGGGGAAGCGGTTGTACTGAAGCGGGTCAAGCAAACGGTCCCAGCGACAGGCTTTGATTACCCCACTATCCTCAGAGGGAACACGGCACACTTTACTGTGTACTACGATCCAGTGCTGGACGCGCACGGGCAGGCCATTGCTGATGGTGTGCTGGCGACCTGCGAGAACGAATATAACATTCTCTCGTTCCTGTTTGGTGGCATCAGCGCTGGTCCCTTCAATATCATCATCGCTGCCCTCGATTCTTCGGGGCAGGGCCGGGGGGGCGCGTACCACTATGGGTGCGCGGCGGCTGATCTGTACTGCGACGCGAAGACCGCGCCCGCGCTCGATATCGACTACACGCGCTTCCTGGTGGTTGCCGAGGAGGTTGAGGTGTTTTCCGCCATCCAGGATCTGGGTTGGGATTGTGGGGCCAGCAATGGCGAGGGGCTTTCACGCGTGCTTGCTACCCTGCTCTACCCGGCCGAACTCAATGGCTATACCAGCGCCGCCACCTGGCTCGATACGCCAGGGCGCCCGGATTTCATCAATGTGAACGACCCGACAGACACGAATAATGTTTCGACTGGCTGCTCGGTCCTCTTTCTCAATTACCTGCACTACCAGTTGGATTTCACCTGGGCCGAGATCGTGCAGGCCGGCGGCGCGACGCTCGCGCAGACGTACAGCAATCTCACCGGACAGGCCGATGGCCTGACTCCCTTCAAGGCGCTGCTCCAGGCCTTCTATCCCGAAGGTACGCCCTCCGGCGTGGCCAGCGATAATGTCTACCCGCTACTGAAAGAGATCACCTTTCCCTACAGCGGCGTCCAGTTCCAGAGTAGTGTGCCGGCCAACTCAACCGCGACATGGTTTACCTATAACTGGCCGGCCCTGTGGCATGTCTCTTGGACCGTGGTCCCGACCAGCGTGAGCGCCAGCGGTCCGCAGATCAGTTGGAGCGTGGAGACTGCGAAGACAGCCGCCGACTCCCTGACCTACTGGCTCACCATCACAAATATTACCTCGCAGTCGGTGGATATCGAGGCGCGGTACTGCATATTGGGCGACTGATCGGTGCGTGATCGAACGTCTATTGAAGAGAAACCACCAGCGAGAAGAAAGGATGGCGCGCAGATGCTCCGTATCATCATCGAACAGGATAGCCAGGCGGAAACTCACCCGCATAGCCAGATAACCGCTCACCTCCAACAACTGCCGGCGCGGAACGGCGGAACGCCGGCAGTTGGCCCGCACTATGTCATACAAAGCCCGCTATCCCTTGCGTCACAGGACACGACTACCCAGCACGCCAGGGGAACAGCACAGAACGCGGGTCCCGCTCCCAGGATATCGCGGGCGCGCCGTAATGCTCTGACAGCTTGACGTGACGGGTGGGACGGGACATGGCGGTGCCTGGAGACATGGCGCCCTTCGCGGGCGCCATATTCCAATTCGGCACGTCAAACTTGCCGAGGCCGTGTGTGGCCTCCCCCTGGCCGCGCAAGTGAAGCCAACACCCCGATGCGGCAAGTAGGGGCGCCGCTGGCCTCATTCATTGATACAAGATAAGGGGCGAGATGTCGGCCATGGAACAGGCCACGGGTATTCACCCCATCGCCACGCTACCTCCGCCCGGTCAGAGATGTACGGGCATCCCTTCGGCATCCCATGCCCGCCGACAATGCGGGTGCCCTGTTCCA
>JALYVR010000556.1 GCA_030853145.1 Chloroflexota bacterium
CTTCATCAGTTGGGCCATGTATTTTGATGATCCTGATGGCAACGGCCTGGAGATCTACTGCGACACGCGCACCGACCCCGGCGGCCGACCCCTCTGGCATGGCGAGAACGCGCCGCTCGACGAGGCAACGATCCTGGCTGAACTGCCGGAGACACAACGCTGACGCCGGAACATTCTCTCCCAGGAGCAGGCAACGCATGTCACGCACACCTATTTTTAGCGCGCAGGGGCCTCAGGATACGGCGCGTCGGTCGAGTCCCAGTAGCGTTCCGCTACGCATCTTCGCCGTTTGTCTGACCTCAGTGGTCACGGCTGTGCAGTATACCAACTACAGCCCCCTGATCCCCGCCATACGCGGCGACCTGCACATCAACAGCGGGCAGGCGGGCTTATTTTCGACGCTGCTCTTCTTAGGGCTGGCCGTGATGTATATTCCAGCGGGCATCCTCATCGACCGCTACGGCGCGCGCCCGGTGCTCATCGGGGGCAGCGTGCTGCTGGCAATAGGAGGTGTCTCGCTCCCGCTCTTCCCAAACATCGTCTGGCTGCTGGCATGCCGCTTTATCGCCGGCTGCGGCACAGGGGCGGTCTTCGTAGCGGGAGCCAGCGTCGCCGCCGGCCTGGGTAAGCAGGCATCGCTGGGACAGGGTCTCTATGGGGGCGCGGTACAGATCGGCTCTGGCCTGGGTCTGCTCGTGACGCCGGTTCTGGCGGCCTGGTTCGGCTGGCGCGGCGCGTTCCTCTCGTGGGGCCTGCTGGGCCTGGCGGCTATTGTCGTATGGCTACTTGTCAACGAGGGAGAGGAGGTACCCAGGGCGGCCAGAAGCGACCTGCGAGCAGGCCTGCGCTCGCCTTCTGTCTGGACGCTGGGGCTTTCGCATATGGGGACCTTCGGCCTGGGGAATGCCATGGCCGCCTGGCTGGCAATCTACCTGGCCCACGAGTACAGCCTCTCGCTGGCGCTGGCGGCGACGTTCAGCTCGCTGGCCTTGCTCAGCGGCATGTTCTTTCGCCCGCTGGGCGGCATCATGCTGGCGCGGCGCATCGTCCGGCCCATCCCGCTGCTGCGTCTGGGAACGAGCATGTGCTGTGCCGGAGTAGGCGTGCTGGCCATCCCCCTGCGCTCCCCGCCGCTCACCGTCCTGGGTATGGCCTTGATTGCTATCGGGGCCACCATCCCCTACACACCCGTCTTCAACGAGGCCGCCCACCTGCGCAGCGTCGGCAAAGGTGTGGCGCAGGGCCTGCTCAGCGTGTTTTCGACGCCTTCCGTGCTGCTGGGACCGCCCTTGATCGGTTTCCTGTTTGATTGGACGGGAAGTTTTAGCTATGCCTTCGGCGCCATGTTGCTCTTCGGCGCCGCCGCGATCACGGCCTCTTTCCTGGCCGGTCCCGCTGTGAAGCGTGAGACCACGCGCCCTGACGATATGTAACCAGCGCGGGAGGAATTCATTCGACGTGGAGACCGCAAGGCCGCACCCACCACGCTTCCTAATGCGCAAACACGTCTGCTACTTTCTTCGGGGCATATTCGTTTACCAAGTAGGAGTGATCTCAAATCCTGCAAGTACGTTTTGACCCCTCGTAGGGGCGACGATCTCAGCCTGTAGACGCGGGCGAGACAAACCGTCGCCCCTACGAGTTTACAGGGTGCCGACGAAACATTTATCAGTGAGTAAGAGGCGCTCAAACCATCGGCCTTCTATATTTAGTACAGGAGAACTTTTTACTATGCAAAGACCTAAGGCAATCATTTTCGACCTTGATGGTGTATTAACCGATACCGCAGAATACCATTACCAGGCCTGGAAGCGCTTAGCCGATGAAGAGCACATCCCCTTCACGCGCGAAGAGAATGATGCGCACCTGCGCGGCGTCGGGCGGCGCGAATCGCTGCTCTACATGCTGCAAGGCCGCCAGGTATCGGAGGCACAACTACAGGACATGATGGAGCGCAAGAATCGCTACTACAACGAGATGATCACATCGATGACCCCTGCCAATCTGGTCGCCGGAGGGAGCGAGCTGCTTGCGGAGATCAGGCAGGCGGGGATCAAGGTAGCGGTCGCGTCGGCGAGTAAAAACTGCCGCACCGTGCTGCAACACCTGGATATTATCAGCGCGCTCGACGTTATCGTGGATGGCAATTGTGTGATCAACAGCAAACCGGCCCCCGACCTCTTCGTCTTCGCGGCGGGCGCGGTGTATATTCCTACCCCCGACTGCCTGGTCATCGAAGACGCCGATGCCGGTGTCGAAAGCGCCAAGACCGGCGGGATGCAGGCCATCGGCATCGGCCCTGTTGAGCGCTTTCACCGGGCGGATAAGGTCCTCCCAACGCTGGAGAACAAGCACCTGCAAGATCTGCTCGATTAGGCCCAACTTCTACATGCGATAGGGAAGTTCATTCCCAGGCCAGAAAGGGCAACTTGCACATAGACAGAGAGAGAGAAGGAAGGACAACTCGTGAGTTTGTGGCAGATACGTGAAGATGCATTTGATCCTAAGGAACTAAACAGCCAGGAAACCGTGTTTACTATTGGCAATGGGTATTTTGGAACACGGGGGGCATTTGAAGAGGGCTATACTGAATCAACGCCAGCAACCTTAATCGAGGGCGTTTTTGACAACATCCCGATTGGGAAGGAAGAGCTAGCCAACGCGCCCGACTGGTTGTCCATCAAACTGTTCGTCAACGGCGAGCGCTTCCGCTTAGACCGAGGCAAAATCCTGGCGTACGAGCGCATCCTGGATATGCAGACCGGGGTCCTCACGCGCACAGTGAGCTGGGAGAGTCCCACCGGGATAGCCCTCAGGCTCAAGATCGAGCGCTTTGCCAGCCTCGCGGACCAGCATATTGGTATGATCCGCTACGCTGTCACCAGCGAGGGGCAGGACGCTGACCTGGAACTGTGGGCCACGCTCAATACGGCGGTCGGGAACTACGAAGTGCTGCATTTCGAGCCAGTTGACCAGAGCCACGTGGACGACACCCTGCACTGGTTACAGGCCCAGACGCGCCACTCAAAGGTGCAACTGGTACAGACCATGAGCTTCGCCACGCAGAGGCAGGATTTCCGCAAGGCGATCCTGGATTCAGATATTGCGCCCAGCTTCCATCTGAAAGGGCACCTGGCGGCCGGGGATACCTTAAGCACCGAAAAGCTGGTCGTGATGTACACCTCCCGCGACGGTGTGGAACCGCGCACCAGCGCTATCGAGCGCCACCTGGCCTTGTTGAACGAGGCCACGCCAGAGGAATCAGGCTCTCTCTATGATAGATTGCTCGCGCGGAGCGCGGAGGCCTGGCAAGATTACTGGCGCGCCTCGGATATCATCATCGAGGGCGATGACGAGGCACAGTGCGCGGTACGCTACAGCATCTACCAGTTGCGCATCAACGCCTCGGCCCACGACGAGCGCTACAGCATCGCCGCCAAGGGTCTGACTGGCTTCGGCTATCGCGGACACATCTTCCACGATACCGAGATCTTTATGCTGCCCTTCTTCATCTACGTGCTGCCCAATATAGCGCGCAATTTACTGATGTATCGCTACCACCTGCTCCCTGCGGCGCGTAAGAAGGCGGCCAGCAACGGCTATGAAGGGGCGCAGTATCCGTGGGAGAGCACGCTCAACGGTGAAGAGACGACGCCCTCCTCGATCATTCACCCGGAGACGGGCGAGGTGATTCCGGTGCTGAACGGCTTCATCGAGTTCCACATCACGGCAAGCGTCGCCCACGCCGTGCAGGAGTACTGGGAGGTAACAGGCGACGACGACTTTATGCGCGACTATGGCGCGGAGGTTGTGCTGAGCGCGGCGACCTTCTGGGGCAGCCGTGCCGAAAAGAACGATGACGGCGGCTACTACGAGATCACCAACGTCATCGGTCCCGACGAGTGGCACGAGCATGTCAACAACAACGCCTTTACCAATTATATGGCGCGAGACAACTTGATCAATGGGCTGAAGGTTCTCCACTGGCTGGAAAAGACTGCACCAACGAAGGCCAGAGAACTGGTGCAGATGTTGAACCTGACCGAGGAACGCCTGGATCGCTGG
>JALYVR010000557.1 GCA_030853145.1 Chloroflexota bacterium
GCTAACGAGGCCTTGAGAATACGCAAAAGCGGTATGTCTCGCGGCCTCTTTGTTGAATTGCGCGCGTTCAGCCGCCGAGGCAGCCGCGCCCATAGGCACGTCCTGATGCGCCACATCCATAGTATCGGCGACGAGGATCGGTACCCCATGCCGGAAAATGGGGGCTAGCAGGCCCTCACCTCCAAGCGGCATGTGGCAGAAAAGCGTCTCCTGCTCTTTGGTAACGCCGATGACCGCCGCCAGGTGAAACAGGTTGCCCTCTGCTGGCACCACGGGTTGCCCCCACATATTCATTGGACGCAGCGTGAAAGCGGCGAAGGCGGCTCCGGTGAGATTGCGCGCGGTCTCCGCGATCAGGTGGAGCAGGCGATCTTCGTCCAACTCGCTTGCCAGTGCCGTGCCGACGCGATTGAGCGCCTCCAGGTGCCGCGCAGCCTGCTCAGCACCTGTTCGTCGCTGGCGGGCCAGCCCCACCAACCCCATGACGAAACTGGTGACGGCCGCCAGGGTCAGCAGTTGAGCCATACCTGTAAGCGTTAAAGTCTTGATTTCGACCCTGGGTGGTAGAAACAAATAATAGACACAGACGAGTGACAACAACGCCGCCATGATGGCATAGCGCCATTTCCAGTGGTAGGCAAGCATAGCCACGATGGGCAGGTAGACCAGGCCAGGGTTTGGGAGCGCTACTACCATGCGATCCAGAAACAGCACCAGCAGCGTCGCCAGCACCAGGCCAACAACAAGCGTCACCATCCCGGCATACGGCAGTCTCTGCCAGCGCGCTACCAGCCCACGCCACCACAGCACCCGCGGGGACTCCCACATCGTGTTTAAGAATCGCCAGATACGGGACGTGGGGATGGGAGGTATTGCATGTGAAACATCATACTCCTTATACGACCGCTCGTCAGCACGTTCCTGGCTCACTTAATCTCCTATGTAGGAAGGGAAGCATACTCTCTTGTGACATGGTTGTGATACTAAAACTGCTTTCGTGACTGAGAAGAGAGCATCTCTATTGTACAATAAAGCACACGCACTCTACCAGGAGCGCAGACTACGTTTTAAGAAGGCAAGGTCAGGTTTGGTAGGTAATGGTGATGGTGCTAGATGATTTGAGGACACACGCAGTGCAGACATCTAAGGTAATGGAAACCATGATCGACCTGGCGCGGCTGGCGCAGCGAGCCAGCGTCGTTATGCCCGATATGATCGCCAGGGAACTGCTGGAACAACTTTTGACGTTCTGCTCGGCACAGCGCGGCGCAGTGCTGCTCACATCGTATCCTCTGCCGCTGGTGAATAGGGGGCAACCCCTGGCACCGGCATCATCATCCTCGAAAAGCCAGGCTCTGCGCACTTTAGCGCTTCATGATATAGCCGAGGAAGAGGTGCAAACGCTCCTGACAGCGCTGCCGCCAGTAGATGGGGCCGCGCCAGCTACCGCACGCGAGACATGCTGGATCACGTACAGGCTCCCTCTAGGCGAAGTGACGGTTGAGAGCTTGCGCTCTTCAATACCACCAGTTCTCAAGCCTGAAGCAGCGCTGGCACCAACACCAACCTCCCAATCTGTCCAGGCACTGCTTATCATAGGCTGGACAAACCTGGCGAACAGCCCGTGTCCTACCATGTTTGAGCAGGGGTATACCTCGCTCCCACTGATAGCGGACGCCATTGGGGCCGTCATTGTAAGCATTCTACTGGCGGAACGGGCGCGCGACCTCAAAATTGCTATGACTCGCGCGGCGCTGGAGGAGGCAGAGCGGCTCAAAGCGGAACTCATCGGCACGGTAAACCATGAACTGCGTACTCCGCTGGCAGCCATCAAGGGCTACGCGGCCACGCTGCTGCGCCACGAACGCCGCCTCACGCACGATGAGCGCCACGAGTTCCTGCTCACGATCAACGAGGCCAGCGATCGCCTGGAAGTTATCATCGAACGCCTCCTGGAAATGTCGGAGCTAGAGGCCGGTTCGATCAGGATCAACAACGTGCCTGTCGATCTGGCCCACCTTGCCCTGGAAGCTATGGCGTTCGCTGAGCAGCAAGGAAGCAAGCAGGAGTCTGAACGCTTCACCTTCACGCTGCGCCTTGAGGATGCCGGGGGGCAGCCCGCCAAGACTGTGCCGCCGATTCTGGGCGACCCGCGCCGCCTGCACGAGGTGCTCCATAATTTGCTGGAGAACGCGATGAAATATTCTCCTAACGGCGGGGGGATTGCTATCGTGCTGCGTCCCATTATGTCTCAAGAGGTCTATAGTCCGGGTTTGATAGGGCTTCATCCCGCTGATGTGCCGGCCGGGGAAGAACATCTCCCACCTCCATCCCCACAAGTGCGCCCGATGTTGGAGGTCCGCGTGCAGGATAGCGGTATGGGTATCCCGGCCGAGCACCTTGAGCGCATCTTTGAGCGCTTCCACCGCGTGGACACGCGCCTGACGCGCGAAGTGAATGGCCTGGGTCTGGGCCTGGCTATCTGCAAAGGCATCGTTAGTTTACATCATGGTATAATCTGGGCTGAGAGCGAAGCAGGCAACGGGAGCATCTTCCATGTCTGGCTGCCCGTTGCTGAGATCAGCGAGTAAGTAGGTGCATACCATGGCATTACTCTCCAGCGTAGGATAAGGATGAACATTATGCCCGTGAAGAAAACGACGATACTGACTGCTGACGATGATCCACAGTTGTTGCGCCTGATGATGCGCAATCTCCAACTGGAAGGCTACGAAGTGATCGCGGTCAGTGATGGTCAGCAGGCGCTCGAACAGATCGAGCAGCGTTCACCCGATCTGGTGTTGCTTGATGTGATGATGCCCAAAATGGATGGCTTCACCGTTTGCCAGCGTGTGCGCGAATTTTCGGCTGTGCCGGTTATTATTGTGACGGCGCGCGGGCAGGACCAGGACAAGGTGCGCGGCCTGGACCTCGGCGCGGACGACTACCTCACCAAGCCGTTCAGCGTGGATGAACTGCTGGCCCGCGTACGCGCGGTGCTGCGGCGCACGCAATTTACGACGCACGAGAGCCCGCAGGCGCTGCGCACAACCAGCACCATCGGCGAGCTGACGATAGACTACGCCCAGCATATGGTCTTGATGAAGGGCCGCGAGATCCCGCTGACCCCCACCGAGTACCGCATCATCTCCTACCTGGCGCAGAACGCCGGCCGCGTGGTGACACAGGACCTGCTGCTTGAGCACGTCTGGGGCACAGAGTACGTTGGCGAGAGCCATATGCTCCAGGTCAACATCAACCGCCTGCGCCGCAAGATTGAGGACGATCCCACTCACCCGCGCTACCTCATCACCAAGGTCGGCGTAGGCTACCTCATCAATGCGCAGCCGTAGTGGACTTGTGTTATGACATGTTCAAATTTTCTCCCGGCCGTGCCGCGCGGAAGGTGCCGTTCTCATTGATAAACACAAAATGGCTGTCCTGCACATTCACAATCATATCTGGTTTGCCGTCGCCATTAACATCTTTAAACGTTAAGGTGACCGGGGTGAGATCCTGCCCATCTCCAACCAGGAGTGGTCCAAGATAAATTTTCGCTTTGGTGGGATCGCCGCCTGGGAACTCAATAATTTCTATACGCCGGTTTAAGTTTATGGCCATAAAATGACTTTTATTAGTCACAGAATCGTTGTGACTAACCACATAATCCATCTGAAACGTGCGCGGCCTGCCATATTTCCAGTCGTCCTGGGTCACCTGCCACCAACTCACCAACGAGCTCAATGCCACCCAGGCCACAAGCATGACAAGCATGCCCATCCCCGCGATGACCAGCCAGTGCGGGCGCGGGCGCTGCGAACCGACCCGGAGCGAGCCACTGGGTCGCGTCTCCACATCGTCGGTCCGCGCCGTGCGTTGTCGATTGACCTGCGCCGCCGGGATGGTGGTCTGGGTGGCGGCGCGGCGGGCCGGGATGGCCGTGTGCCGGTCGGTATGCGCGCTACCATAGCCATGCTGCGTCACCACATCAGGTCGCGCCCGCCCCACCTCGGTCTTCACGTCGGCCACCGGGTAGCGGCGCGTGCTGGACGGCATACGCG
>JALYVR010000558.1 GCA_030853145.1 Chloroflexota bacterium
GTCCTGATGGTTACAGGGACGGCGAGGCAAGCCACGCGCTACGGTATCCCCCTATACAATATTGATTACCCCGTTGCTACTTCTTCCTTCCTCCTCTATAATGAGGAGCATAACTTTATATTCCGGGCGGTCAAAGCCGGGGACAGAGCGAGGCGCTCATATTCATGCCTCGTGTCTCCCACTTGCTGCCTGGGCAAAGGACTTATGATGAATATCGAGGGAACATACACGCTCCAGGCATTGCCAGAGGATGTATGGAAGAGCCTGATGGACCGGCGCCTACTGCGCCACGCTATCCCCGGCCTGGAGCAGTTGGAGGTTCAGGGTCAGAACATATACACACTTGTGCTGCATATAGAGCGCGCTCCTCTGAAAGGCACATACTCCGGACGCGCCACGATCTCCGACCAGGATTATCCTCACCGGTATCGTCTCTCTATTGAAGGCGAAGGGCAGCGGGGACCGCTTACCGGCGAATGCATTGTACGCTTAGATAGCTACGATGAAAATACCGTCGTTGTCTATAAGGGAACACTCATCTTTGGTAAGCCGGACACAGTGTTATCCACCCCCATGGTTAAGGGAGCAATCAAACTGCTCCTGCAACAGTTCTTTCTTGCGCTGGCCGACCAGTTGCGTTCGACCAGGCCCGCCGTGGCTTACAGAGTAGAAGCCAACCATCTCTTACCTCTAGCAGAACAATCGCCAGTTTACAGCAGAACACACTCATCCATCACAGACCAGAACACACGGCTGCATAGCGTGGTACGCCGGCTCCACCTGGGAGGCGGCGACCCCATAGCAGAGGAGCAATGGGTACACAATCTGAGAAGAGTGGGGATCACCGCCGCGCTGCTCTTCCTCGTCTGGATAGGCACGCGCTTGCCTCGCAGGTAACACTTACGGTTCCATCATCGAACGCAGGCGGGCCTTCCAGTTGCTGTCATCGCCGGTATCGTTTGGTTCGCTACCTACCGACCAGCTACGGGTGCCGTCGTTCAGTCTGACGGGTGCCGTTGCTGGAGCGCGCGGGGTAGTATTGTTCAGATTTTGTAGCGCGTGCTGCGCGGCTTTGCGCACATCATATACCGGGTCCTGTAAGAGCGGTTGAATGGTGATGGCGCTCTGCTCAACGCCCATTCGTCCTAAGGCGCGAGTGGCGGCGGCCCGCTCATCCGAGGTCGGTGCCTGCAACAATGGTTCGATCTCCGGCACCATCTGCACAAGAGCCAGGTCGGCGATCAAGCGTAGCAGGCGGCTACGATACATAGGATGCTTCAGCAACGCCAGCGCGGCACGGCAATCCGCGTATATTTGCTCTTCCGTGAGCAGCCCCTGCTCTTTGGCTTCGGCGACCGCCACCTCCGGCGAGACAGGAGAGGTGCCGCGCAAGAATGGCTCGATCCAGGTGGCGCCGAGTTCTGGTTCATCAGTGTACTCGTGGAGCTTCAATACTGGCCGGTAATGCTGATCCAACCAGTAATAGAGGGCTAACGTCATCTCAGCATCGCGCGCAGCGTAGGCCACCATCGCGGGCGGCAGCGGGCGGCGCGTCCAATCGGTGCGCTGCAAACTCTTGTCCAGGCGCACATTGAAGGCGCGCTGCAACATCGCCGCCAGCGACGACTCGTGCTGACCGAAGATTGAGCGGCTGGCGGCCTCCAGATCATAGTAATGCGCCACATGCAGGTCGCGCTCAGACATCACCCGCATGTCCGCGCCTGCCCCGTGCAGCAACACGCTGAACGCTGGATCTTCCACCACGCTGCGCAACGGCGAGAGATCGAGCAAACGCCAGGCATCCACCACAAAGCAGTGCTCATCGACCGCGAGCTGCAACAGGGCCAGGCGATGAGAGGAGGTCGTCTGGTCACCTGGCGTCCGCGAGCGCACCTGCACAAATTCCGCGTCAATGGCGATTACATGCGACTGCTTCAATACACTGGCAGCATGCAGTAATTGCTCAGGGCGATCAACATACATGCGCTCGCCGCGCGCTGGTAATTGACCCGGCGCAGGCATCGCGCCAAGGTAACCCGGTTGCACCTTTTCCAGGTCTCCCGGCTCTGGTACAGTTTCTTTTGCGTTCAATGTTCCCGCCATTCTACTTCATGCTTGCAAGAAACTACCTACTAACTACGCGTCCAGGTTGCTCCCAACTATAGCAGATTTTGTGCCAAAGGTACAGCGTAAGGAACGAGGCGTTCCCTCAAACCGGGCTTACATCTCGCATTCTTCGTAGCTGCGCGAGTGTATCGCGCGGGGGTTGGCCTGACGCGACTGGCTTGACACGCACGATCAATCGCGCAGCTACGAAGAATGTCAGACCGCGAGCAGGACCGGCGCACGACTTTTGCGAAGCCCTGGCAGGGTCGTGACGAAAGAAGAGGATCACAAGTGCCTGGATGGCGTCGTGTTCTGCACATGGATAATCACATCAAAGCGCTGGCTAAGCTGAGCTGGAGTCGAGATATCTTCGCCGCCGAGACCATAGTTGACGAAAATGGCGCTACTTTGAGCCCAGTTGTGTACTGGGCCTGGTGGGATGGTGCGTAGATCGAGCATATAGAGAGGGAGGTTTGCCTGCCCAAGGGTGTAGTGATACGTATTCGGGTCTGGAGGGGTAATCGTCTGGATGCTGCTCGTCGGATAGTGATAGATTCTCATTGTCCCCTGATAGAGGGTTGTGCCAATGGGGAGATAACTAGCATTGTAGCGGGCGCGCAGTTCGCCTCCCATATTTCTCCCGTCCTGAGAGGGATAGAATGTATCATTGGCGATATGCTGATCGTGTGCCCAGACTATGATTTTCGGATTGTTGCCAGCCTCGTAATCATGAATCCAGGCCACGTTTTCAGCCATAAAGCCATCGCGCTGGTAGAAGCGGGCTGAGAATTCGTCCGACGTCTGAGCATTGAGATAGGTTGTAATTTGAACAAGAACGCGCGCATTCTGGAGAGCGAGCGCGAAGCTTTGGGATGACGAGTGGTCGATGTAGCTCTGCCGGTTGGCTTTGAGGAAATTGTAGACCTGCTGGGCCCGATTCTGATACTGCTGCTTGGTTGATGCAGCTAATGAAAGGTAGGTCTGGCCTGCTGCTTCCAGGCCAGCGGAGAGAATGGGCGCATAGAGATCTTTGATATGAGCAACTTGCCGGGGATCGACCTTTTGCAGATAACTCTCAACAGAGTCGAAATCGCTCTGGTCAAAATCCTGACAGTCCATGCCCAGGAAGTGGATTTTCGTTGTATGAGCGGCATTGGCATTGTAGGCACGCATCCACTCAAACAGAGTCAGATACTCCTGTGTTTGCCAGGAACTAAACAGGCTCGCTGACATCACACCGGTGATGGTACCCGGCCCGCCATTGATATACGCATCAAGAAGTTGTGAACGCCCCCAGTTATTCTCCATGACAAACGTCGTGAAACCCATGTTGCTGATCAAAAACTCGGTGAGACGCGCCTTGATGTCAATGAATTCGTGCGTGCCGTGTGTTTCCTCGCCCAGGCCAACAATGCTGGCATTGCCCACAATCTGCTTGAGCGCTGCGAGGTCGCTATCCGAGCCACCCTGGTCAGTTGTCCGCAGGGGAATGGCGTGTTGTTGTATCCAGCGCACCACCGGATCAGAACTCAATGTATGCGTTTGTGCTGGTGGCGCGGTCTGCACACAGGAGACTATAATCAGGACGCTGGGGAGGAAGAGAAGCAAAAGAACACGACGCCAACCAGATCGTACCCCGATAGTTGGCGTTCCCAGGTGTAACGCAACGCTGACCGCCCCAACAATAGTCATCCCAGCGACGCACATGTGTCTAATGGCAGAAACTACCGCCCAGAAAACAGACCGGTTCATAGAATCCTCCTTGATTGAAACAAAGATCCATTGTCCATCGGTAGTGATAACACTACTGAAATGATGTCCTGTAGTAAGGGCATCATGACGAAATACGCTTTACAGGCTTGCCTCTTTCTTTAACGCTAGCTGCGTTTATAGCTATTTGCTATATATAAAATAACAGATCGCTATTAATTTGTCAAGAGGGAAGTGGCGGGCC
>JALYVR010000559.1 GCA_030853145.1 Chloroflexota bacterium
CTTCCAGCGTCTCTAACGGCGGCGCTTCAGGTGCAATGGCAGGTATAAGCTCTGGCATAGGCCCATGTAAAGAGAGATCGTGATGGGCCACAAGTGTGTGGGCCGGCGCCCCCTGCAACAGATTCACCAGACGTTCGAACGAGATACGTGTCTGCGCATGCTGGACAAGCAGTCTGCCGATCTCGTTGAAGAAATCGGTGACCAGGCCCAGATAGGTGATGAAGAGCACCAGATCGCCCGGTCGCAACTGGCCGCTGGAGAGCGAGAGCGCGGCCAGCAGCAGGGTCAGGGCGGTGCCAATATCGATGACGTTGCCAAAGAGCGCGTCGAGCGCACGGGACAGCACGCGATCTCGCAGCATAGAGCTACGACGCTGGCTGTTGAGCGCGTTGAAATGGGCTATCACGTGCCGCTCGGCACGCGCAACCTGGATGGCCTGAACAGCACCGAAGATCTCGCCGATGGCTCCGGTGACATTGCTGGTCGCGATACGGCTGGCGGCGCGATATTTCTCCAGGCTCCTGTGCGCCCGGCGCACCAGCAGCAGGATAGCGCAGAGTGGCAGGAATACGAGCAGCGTGATGACTGTATTGACGCGCAGCAGGATGGTGAAGACCACCACCGAATAGATGAAGAGGGCAACGGCATCGCCGAGACTGTCAAACAGCTCAACCACCGCGCTGGTGTCGTCGCGAAAATGACTGATGGCCTCGCCGATCGAAGCGGGCACACAGCGCGCGCCGGGCCGCTCCAGGATGCGCTGGAAGAGGTTGCGCTGCAATAGAGCGCCGGTGGTGAACTCGAAGCGCAGCATGCCGCGCGTGCCAGCATAGACGATCAGCAGGCGCGCGACAATAGCGATGAGCCAGGGCAGGAACACCGCGAGCAGGCCGGGCGTCAAGCGCGTCTGCGCTGGCAGCATATTGAAAAACGCCTGCATCACCAGGCCAAAAACGATGCGCTCGCTATAGCAGGCGAGCATGATCAGCGGCTTACATGCAGCGCTGAGGGGGCGATACCGCACCAGGCGCCACAAGAGAGGGGCTATCTTCATGCCTGTATACCCTCCAGATCGACGTGCAGCAAGTGAAAGAAATACGAGACAGGATCGCTTGCCAGCAGTTCACGCGACCCATATTCGCGCAGAGCACCCTCATCCAGAATCAGGATGTCATCGACCCGCCGGATCGTCGCGAGCCGGTGCGCCACAATAATCGTGGTACGACCGGCAATCAACTTGTCCAGCGTTTGCTCCAGCAAGGCCGCCGTGGCCGGGTCAAGGCGAGAGGAGGCCTCATCAAGAACGACCACACCCGGATCTTGCAGGAAGACGCGCGTGAATGCCAGCAATTGCGCCTCCCCGGCAGAGAGTCCCACACCGCCTGCACCCAACATGGTATCCAGGCCAGCGGGTAACGACTGATACCATGTCGACAGGCCCAGGTCCGCAATGGTCGTCAGGATACGCTTGTCGGAGATCTCGCGGTTGAAAAAGGTCAGGTTATCGCGCATGCTGGCCTGGAAGAGCTGTACGTCCTGCGTCACGAAACCAATGTGCCGGCGCAACTCAGGCAGGCGCGCCTCCTGAACCGGCAAACCACCCAGACGTATGCAGCCCTGCTGCGTATCATAGAGCCTGAAGATCAAGCGTGCCAGGGTAGTTTTGCCACTCCCGGTGCGACCCAGGACACCCAACACCTTGCCCGGCTGCACAAAGAAGCTCAGGTCATGTAGCACCGGTACACCAGCATCGTAGCCAAAGGTAACGTGCTCGAACTCTAGCGCGAGCGGGCCTTCCGCGAGGTACGCTCCAGGGCCATCGCGCAGAACCGAAGTGGTGCGTAGCAATTCATCGAGGCGCTGGATACATGCCTCAACCTGTTGCAGATCCTGGAGATGGTTCTGAATCGACCAGATCGGCCCGATCAGCAGAAAGGCATAGCGATACATGGCAAAGATCGTACCAACGGTTATGGTTGCCGGATGCAAGCCGCGCAGGTAGACGCCCAGGATCAGGGTGAGCAATAGCCCACCAGAAATCAGGGCAAAATTGACGATAGTCAGCCCGGTCGTCATCATCCGCGCCTTAAACGTGATGGGGAACCAGGCGCGCAGCAGCAGGATGAAGCGACGCAGCATGGCGCCGCTGGCGCCGTTGGCCCGAATCTCTGCCGTACCCTCCAATTGTTCGCCCAGGAAGCCATAGAAATCCGCGCTGGCCTGCCGCTGCGCAACCCAGAGCGGGATCAGTCGCCGGCGCATCACCACCAGCACACCCAGAAAAATGAGCACATACAGGCTGACCCCCAACCCGGCACTCCAGTCGATACGAAAGAAGATCACCAGGATGCCGACCAGCAGCAGGGCGTTGCCACCAAGATCAACAATGAGGCGCGAGAAGAAATTGGAGAGCGTATCGATATCGCCATCGATACGCTCGATCAGTTCTCCCGGTGTGCGCGCTTTGTGAAAGGAAAGATCCAGCGACAGGCAGTGCTCCACCAGGTCGCTGCGTAACTGGTTGGTGGCCGTCCAGGCCACATACTCGCCCAGGTAAGTATCCGCGATAGCTGCGAGCTGCTTGAGGAGAGATGTACCTACGAAGAGCAACGCGATGATGAGCAGGGTAAGCGAGAGACCATGCGCCAAAACTGTGTCGATAAAGGCTTTCAGCAGTTGTGGATTAAGCAATTGCAGGCCGGTATTTGCAAGCAACAACAGCGCCAGGAGCAGGCTACGCCGCCATTGTGGCTTGAGGTAAACCGCGAGCAAACTAAAGGAGCGTCTGAGCGAAAGAGGCATGCCCCCTCCTTGGCTATACTTGTCACGAGCAGCACAACAAAAGCTGCTCAGTGGCAAGTATAGCTGCGGCATCGTCCCAGAAAAACGTCTCTTTGGACGATGTGGAGAGCTTGACCTGCATGGTACAGTAAGGTTGGGAAGAGGATACGGGTGGTGCCCCTGATGCCTGCATTATCTCCCTCTCGCCCGGCCCACAATACTTCGGCATCATTCCTGATACTGCTTGTTCAAGTTCATCAGCATACAGCCACGAGACATGAGAGATTTTTGTGATGCCTACAACTTTCAAGACGCTTGAAAGTTGGGTTAAACTCACATATACTATTCTTTACGCGTAGGCATGGCCATGTCACCAAACTGGGGAGCTATCCGTTAGACTACAATATAGCATTGCGATTAGATCCATTTTTCTTATCTCTCTATCTCTAGAAGGAGCACACAATGGCGCAGGTCATTCCGCCGGCAGCCCAACGCCCACCCGGCGCTACTATCTTGATCGTTGAAGATGACGCAGATATCGGGGCGTTTCTCCAGGAGGTGATCGCCGAAGAGACGCCCTACCAGTCAGTCGTGGTAGCGGATGGCTTTCATGCTCTGGAACAGGCCAGGCAACTGTATCCTTGCCTCTTTCTCCTGGATTACCGGCTGCCAGGCATCAATGGCCTCGATGTCTACGACCGCCTGCAACAGATGGAAGAGACGCGTGGCCTCCCTGCTATCATGATGAGCGCTACTCTACCAACCAAGGAGTTACAGCAGCGGGGCATGTATCCTCTGCGCAAACCCATGGACATAGGCAACGTAATTCGCATGATTACCCACGCGCTGGCAACATATGAGGAACAACGGCTGCGCGAAAGCCCGACGTGGTATTGATTGCCAGCAAAAGTTTCGCCGGCCTATGGTGTATAATAGTTGGAGCCTCTCTGGCTGTGCGCAGATGCTCCCCTCATGGGTCTGCTCTCCTGTGCAGGCATTCGCCAATCGTATCTACATTTGAAAGGCAGGTACATACTATGGCAAACAAGGAACAAAAGAAACAACAACATGCCAAACCCAAGTCAAATAAACAGAAAAAAGAGATGCAGAAGGAGAAGAAGGCTGCTAAGGCAGGAACCGGCCTCTCTCTAAACAAAGAGTAATCCCCTAGATCGTTGTACTCCGGTGGAGTAAGCGCTTCCTCTGCTTTCACCCCTCTCCACCGGAGACGTTCCGCCTTTGTACTGTGCCTGCATGCACCATACCCATATGC
>JALYVR010000560.1 GCA_030853145.1 Chloroflexota bacterium
CGAACCGGGCTGGCGGAGCGCGAGCGTGGAGTTATACTGCCCCCTTACTTTGGGGCTAGTATTATTGTAGTTGACGCTGCCGTTCATAGCCAGGATCTCGCCGTTCTCCGGATTCATCACCAGCACAGCGGCGTTATTGACGTTGTTCACCTTGTAGAGCGGCCCATAGCTTCTCAGGTAAGGATCGTACTCGGACTTGTACAGGTGATCATAGGCGATCTGCTCAACCTTCTTCTCCAGCCCCAGGTCGAGCGTGGTATAGATGTTGTAGCCGCCATCCAGCACCTTGTCGGCGCCGAACAGCGGCACCAGCACCTGATCGATCACGTAGCGCACGAAGTGGGGTGCCTGGATATGATGTGTCTCGGTATAAGACTGGAAGGTGAACTTCGCCGACTCGGCCTCCGCGTCGAGCGCCTGCTTCAGGGTGATCATATGCAGGTCAACCATCGCTTGCAAGATAACCTTCTGCCGGTCAAGGGCCGCCGGCTTATTCTGTGTGGGGTCATAGTATGATGGGCTTTGAGGAAGGCCGGCGAGCAGCGAGGCCTGCGCCAGGTCGAGCTGCGACACGCCAGGCTGGCAGGTGCGCTGGGCGCATTTAGGCTGGAGATTGAAGTAGTTCTGGGCCGCGGCCTCAACGCCGTAGTTCAGCGCGCCATAGTAGACCGTGTTCAGGTACATCTCCATGATCTTCCACTTGGGATATTGCTGTGTCAGACCATAGGCCAGGATAGCTTCCTCTGCCTTAATCTGGAGGGTACGCGGCTGGTTATCAAAAAACTGTTTCTTGATTAACTGCTGGGTGACTGTGCTGCCGCCTTCGACCACGGACTGGCTCTGGATATTGGAGAAAGCCGCGCGCGCGATACCCTGAACATCAACGCCGCTGTTCTGCCAGAAGGTATGATCCTCGGCGGCTACCGTGGCATTGACGAGGAGCGGCGAGATATCGCTATAATTGACGTATGTGCGCCGCCCCTTGCCGATCTGCTGGTCGTAGAGTTCATAGAGCAGGTGGCCGTTCCGATCATAGATATGGGTTGTCTGGAACAGCGAGTGGTTCGCGATGCCCCCCAGCAAAGGCAACTGCGCCTGGTAATAGGCATAGGCCCCGCCTGCGGTACCCGAGAAGAGCGAGATCAGCGTCAGAATAGCGATGAGTAGCACCAGAAACAGGCGCGGGGTATCATCCTGGTAAAAACGCGCGTGCCGCCGCTTGCGCATCAGCACACGGTTAACGCGGCGCAGGGCCTCCTGCTTTGCCAATAATGATGCACTCTCTTTATTGTCAGGTTGTTTTGGAAGACCAATAGCTTTTTCCTGGCCGCCGGCCGCCACCTTACCCACCGATCCAGCTACGGACGCCAGGGATGATATTTGATGATTTCGATTATCGCTAGGCTTATCCATTAAGCAGATTATATCCTTCCTTATAGGAGTGAGCTATAAGACTGATCGGCTATCCCTCTTTAATACATCTTAACATGATACTACAACGAATTATTATCTTAACACGTTTCATTGTTAGTATTTTTGCCGGGATAGCGTAGTCTCTCCTTATATATAAGTATGCCAGGGTGTTGCAACTCGGCCAGGGCTGGCGCGTAATAGTAATAGCGAGGTCAGGAGGCGCCTGAGGTGCGCCAGGGAGTCATGATGATGAGCCAACAAGAACAAGAACAGATGCCAGAGCCGCCCGCTACGGGAGACCAACTGCACGCCGATGCCGAAGTGTACCGGCCGCAGCACCCATACAGTTGGTCGCCGGAGCCTGGTAAGAAAGGGGCGCCGCGCGACGAGCCGCCATCAAGCTATCACGAGCCTATGATACAGCGCGATTACCAGGGCGGCTATGCGGCACAGGATGTTGCCCCGGCAGAGCCGGCGCCTACCGGCGCGCAAGACAAATTGCAACCCCAGGGCCAGGCACAGCGGCGTCAGCGCTTCAGCCCGGACGGCGACGCCTTCGAGCAAGGATATCGTCCCTACAACACGCGCCAGCCAGGCTTCCAGGTCCCCCCCTGGGCGCGACCCCAGCGCAACACGATGTCGCCTATGAGCAAGATCATCCTGTACCTCGTGCTGGCTATACTGTTCATAGGGCCTCTTCTGGGTATCATTCTGGGAATTATCGCGCTGTTTCTCAGCGCCTTCGTTGCTATCATCGTGATCGTGCCTTTCGTGCTTATAGGAGCGAGCGTCATCTTTGTGATCGTGGCGCTGATCCTGCGCGCGGCCGGCGTGCCCATTGGCCGAGGTCGCTGGCGCAGCTTCAATCGCCGCCGCCCCTAAATCGCGTAGGGACGGGGCGCAGGCCTGCGCCCGGTGTATAATGGGGGGAAGGTATTTTTGAACGGTAAGGGAGAGAGACCTCTTCATGGAGAGCGAACAGAGCATACCTGGCGAGGCGGCAGCCGCGCTAGATCTGGCGAGTGTGCAGGAGCTACGCAATTTGCTCTACGCGCACAAGATGCATCCCAACAAGGCGTTTGGGCAGAATTTCCTGGTGGATCGCACGGTCTTGCAGCGCATCGTCGAGGCGGCAGAGATCGCGCCTGCTGACCAGGTGTTGGAGGTGGGCGCGGGCACGGGCACGTTGACGCGCGAGCTGGCGAAGCTGGCGCGGCGCGTGGTGGCCGTCGAGTTGGAGCGCGATATGCTCACCCTGCTGGCGGAGACGACGCGCGAGTACCACAACGTCGAACTGATCGCGCGCAACTTGCTGTATCTCGATCCTACCGAGGTCTTCGGCCAGGAGCCATACAAGCTGGTAGCCAATCTGCCGTACTACATCACGGCCCCCACGTTCCGTCATTTTCTGGAGAGCGCCAACCCGCCGCGCCTGCTGGTGGTGATGGTGCAGTACGAGGTAGCGCAGCGCATCGTGGCTGCACCCGGCGACCTCAGCGTGCTGGGGATCAGCGTGCAGTTCTATGGGCGGCCCAGCATCGTGGCTCGCGTGCCGGCGCGCGCCTTTTATCCAGCCCCCAAAGTCGATTCGGCCATCATCCGCGTCGATGTGCTGCCCCATGTCCCGCTCGCGCCGCAGGAACGGGAGGGTTTCTTCCGTGTCGTGCAGGCCGGCTTCTCGGCGCGGCGCAAGCAATTGCACAACTCCCTGACCCACGATCTGCACATCAAAAACGAGGAGGCACGCGCCTGGCTCGGTCGCGCCGACATCGACCCCAGCCGTCGCGCCGAAACGTTAAGCATCGAGGAGTGGCTGCGGCTCTGGCAGGTACAAGCCCCCGCGTAGGGACCGACTATTTTCATTGTGGACTCTATTTTCATTTGCTGGATGGGAACATGGCGCCATGTCCAGGAGAAATCTATGTGGCAGACTTCACCTGCATCCTTTGAACTGAGCGACGACGAGGTTCACGTCTGGCGCGCGGCGCTTGATCTGCCGGAGGAGCGCGTTCAGGACCTGGAGCGGACGCTGGCGGCCGACGAACGGGAACGCGCGGCGCCCTTCCGCTTCCCGGAGCACCGCATGCACTATATCGTCGCGCGGGGAACGCTGCGAACACTCCTGGGGCGCTACCTGGGGCGAGAGCCGGCTATGCTGCGCTTCTGCTATAACGAGTATGGCAAACCTGCGCTTGTTTCGGCGGGCGACCAGGCGTTGTGCTTCAATGTGTCGCACGCGCATGGACTGGCGCTGTATGCGTTTGCGCGCGGGCGGGATGTGGGCATTGATGTGGAATATGTGCGTGTGGAGATGGATTTTCTGGAGATTGCCGAACGTTTCTTCTCGCCTTACGAGGTGGCTCGGCTGCGCGCTGTGTCTCCAGACGAGCAGTGTAGAGCTTTTTTCAATTGCTGGACGCGCAAAGAGGCCTACATCAAGGCCAGGGGCATGGGCCTCTCGCTGGCCCTGGACCAGTTTGATGTCTCCCTGACACCGGGCGAGCCGGCGGCTCTGCTGCGCATTCGCGAGGCGGGGCAGGATAGCTGCGATTGGTCGCTGCACGCGCTCTCCCCCGGCGAGGAGTATGTAGCTGCGCTCGCTGTGAAGGGACGGCCCACGCGCATTATGGGTTGGCA
>JALYVR010000561.1 GCA_030853145.1 Chloroflexota bacterium
GCCGCCGCCTGCCTGGAGCAATGTCCTATCCCCGATCCCCCCGATCTGTCAGACCTGGCCACAAGCGGGTTCGGCCTGGTCATCAGCTCATTGGTGCTCTCGCAGCTGTTCAGTTACCCCCTGCTGGATATCCTCGACCATATCCAGCGCGTTGCCCCTGATCTGCTTGTCGAACAGGAGCGCCACCGCCGTTACCAGGAGGCGGCCCAGGATTTCCGTGTGCGCACCATCCAGTCTCACCTGCATCTCCTGCGCGATCTCTTAGACACCGGCGGAACCGTGGCCCTGATCTGCGATGTGCGCGGCTTCGTCTTCGATGTCTACGGCACCGATGACGACGAGGAGTATCGCCGCGCCCTCCCTCTTGTCCCCCGCGCCCTCCCCAGGCTCGTACGCGACCAGTTTCAGGTGATCGAGGCCACCCAGTGGGAATGGCTCACCGACCTGCCAGAGAAGGAGCGGCCAGGGCGCGGCTATGAAGTCAGCGGGTATATCCTGGAAACGCCCTCTTGACAAACCCGCTGCATCGCTTATACTTGACATATAGCATATAGCATTCACAAATCGTCGCGAGGGACGAAGTACATGCTGGCGTGGGTTGCAGCGAGCCGGAGATGGTGAGAGTCCGGCGTCCCACACTGTATGGAAAGCCCCCCTCTGGTCCTGGTGCGTAGAATCCACTGGACCGCGATGCGGGACGAACGCCGTCCGGCCGCCTGGCCGGAGGCCACTAATCCTCGCCGGCAGCCCCCCGTTACCCCAGGGCAGGGCATCGAACGCCGTGTGAGCCGACCGTCCCCTGTGAGACAGGGAACGCGGCCATTGTCACTGCTGCGTCTCTGTGCCTGTAGAGTGGGAAGCGTCCGCTTTTTTGCATGGTCGACTTCCAATCAGGGTGGTACCACGGGCTGTATAACGATACAATCAAGCCCGCCCCGACAATCGTCGGGGCGGGCTTTTTGTTATTATGAGTCACCCCGAATTTTTGAGGAGCCTGAAAAACTCCTTGTGCGGGGTTCAAAGGGGCGGCCGCCCCTTTGGGGGGGATGGGGTCTCCCCATACTTCTCCCTCTCCCGCCCCGCCGCAGGCGGGGCGGGAAGAAAAAAGAGGAGGAGTGGGGACACCCCACGCCCCGGCAGAGGGCGACCGCCCTCTGCACTCCTGCTGGGAGAACACGCGGCAGTCATCTTTTCAAGCTCTAGAAAAATCCGGGATGACTCATAACAATGGTGGTATCTATTTAGCGTATATATTGCCTATTTTTCGCTAATAGGCCAGGGGTAGCCGGCCGAGCGATAGATCGCCTCGATGGTGGCGAGATTCTCCAGGGTCTCTTCCAGTTGCAGGATGGGCGGGCGCCCAGAACGGAGGCAGGAGGCAAAGTAGTCCACCTCAAGCCGATACTGATCGGTATGCGCAAAGCGCTGAGTGATGGTCTGCTCGTTTGAGGAGAGTGAGACAGCCGTCTCAGTGTTGCCCGGCGTAAACGGCGTACTGATAATAATCGTGCCGGCTTCGCCGATGATCTCCGCCACCTGGCGCGTCGGCAGCTCAAAACTCGAATCGATCAGACCGAAGCGGCCGTGGCCGAAATCCAGGATGGCCGTCGTAGCGCGCTCAACTTCGCCGGCAGAAGGCGCGTAGACACGGGCGCCCACAGCGAGAGGCGTATGCCCATAGATCGCGCGGCAGAGGTTCACAGGATAGCAGCCAACATCCATCAACGAGCCGCCGGCCAGCGAGGCCTGGAGCCGGATATCGTTGGGGCGCGGGCGCACATCGAAAGAGAAGGAAGATCGCACCAGCTTGACTGGCCCGATACGACCGGCAGCTACCTGCTCCAGCACCCAGGTGATTTGCGGGTGGAAGCGATACATGAAGGCCTCCATGAGCAGCAATCCATTTTCGCGCGCGGCCTGCACCATGGAAGCGCCCTGCTCCGCCGTGACGGCCAGCGGCTTCTCGCACAGCACATGCTTGCCGGCGCGCAGGGCTTTGATCGTCCATTCAGCATGCAGGCTGTTCGGCAAAGGATTGTAGATAGCCTCAATCTCTTGATCGTTGATCAGGCTGTCGTAGTCGTCATAGATACGTACATTGGGAGCGAAGGCAAATAATGTCCGCGCGCGCTGGGGATTGCGGCTCCCGATAGCCACAAGTTCTCCATGTGAGGAGGCATACATGGCGGGACCGACCCGCTTGACGCCGATGTTTGCGGCGCTGAGGATACCCCAACGCACCGGAAGGCCGAAAGATGGAATGTCGGACTGCATATACTCTTCTTCCTTCTGCAATGAAGTTGCGCTGTTTACAACCTGATAGCATTCTATCAGGAATGAAGCCTGAGGCTCTGCGTGCTACCATTATAGCAGCATACGCCCCAAACAATGTGGCCTCTGCGCCTTCCGATAGCGCTAGCGAGTTGCTGCCCCCGCACGCGTAGGGGCGATGGCTTGCCTCGCCCATGTCGGCCGACGCGAGCAAGACCAAGAGCGGGGCGTTGACAGGCCAGAGCTTGCCGTGCTATACTCCCATTAACGATACTTAGTATCAGTTACGTTCAGGGGTAAATTTCATGCATAGCAGGGTAAAAATCGCACCGTTACTTCTATTTACATGCCTGTCGCTCGCGCTGATAAGCGCGTGTACCACGCCTATACCGAAGGGAGGCAGCTTCTCAGCTTCAACTGGACCAGCGACAGGCATTCCCATTGTGGCGGCGGAAAACTTCTATGGTGACCTCTTCAAGCAGATAGGCGGCGCATACGTCTCGGTGACCAGCGTCCTCTCCGATCCCAACGTCGATCCTCATCAATACGAGTCCAGCATACAGAATGCCGTGACGATCAGCAATGCCAGCATTGTGATCGAGAACGGCAATGGCTATGACACCTGGATGGATAAATTACTATCGGCCTCCCCCAATGCTGACCGCATTGTGCTCAGCGCTACCACCATCGCCGGGAACAAACTGCCGGATAACCCGCACGTCTGGTACGATATCCACAATATGATCGCCATCGCCCAGAGCATGGATGCCGCCTTGAAGAAGGTAGACAGCGCGCATGCTTCCACCTATGATCGCAACTTGCAGACCGTAATCCAGGCGTTGACACAGGTCATCCAGAAGATGGACAGTATCAAGGGCCGGTACGCGCGCACGCCGGTCGGGCTGACCGAGGATATTTTCCTCTACCAGGCGCAGGCCCTCGACCTGAACGTGCTAACTCCCATCGAGTTTCAGAAAGCCATCGCCGAGGGCAATGACCCTCCCGCCGATACAGTGATCAGCGCCAACAACCAGGTCAGTCAGCACCTGATCCGCGTTTTGATTTATAATGAGCAGACCGTGACACCGATCACGACAAACTTAGAGAATGCGGCGCAGCAAAACCACATCCCGGTTGTGCCGGTAACAGAGACCATGCCACACGGCAAGACCTATCAACAGTGGATGCTGGACCAGCTTACACTGTTGGAGCAGGCTCTACAGATGAAGTAGCAGAGAGACAGAGCAATGAAACCCGTATCCGTACAGGAACCTATCATAGAGCTAGAGCATGTCAGCGTGCAACTGGCCGGGCGCATCATCTTGCAGGATGTGAGCTTCACGGTGCATGCAGGCGAGTTCATCGTGATCCCTGGGCCAAACGGCTCGGGGAAGAGCACGCTGCTCAAGCTGCTCCTCGGCCTGCTGAAGCCGAGCGCCGGCCGCGCGCGCGTCCTGGGAAGTGCGCCGCGCCGGGGCAATCAGGCTATCGGGTATGCGCCGCAGCACCGCGTGCTGGAGGCAGACCTGGCTCTACGCGCGCGCGACCTCGTGGGCTTTGGCCTGGATGGTCACCGCTGGGGAACCGGCTGGCCCAGTCGTAAGCGCAATGCCACCATTGATAAAGCTCTGGACGAGGTAGACGCCACAGGCTTCGCGAACGCGCCTGTGGGACAGTTGTCCGGAGGCGAGAAGCAACGCCTGCTGATCGCGCAGGCGCTGCTGACAAACCCGCGCCTGCTGCTGCTGGACGAACCGTTAGCCAGCCTGGACCTGACC
>JALYVR010000562.1 GCA_030853145.1 Chloroflexota bacterium
CATCAGGAGCGCGCCGATCAGGGCTTTAAAGATTGGTACCCCGTAGATGGTGGGATCGCCAGTGATCGAGAGCGGGATCACATGGGTGAGCAGCCACATCCCGATGATGGCCGCCAGGAAGGCCCCCACAAAGCCAAACGGAAGCCGCCAGCCGACGATAAACTCGGCCAGCAGGCCGATGACCATGGCAATAATAAAGTACACAAGCATACTGACAGTCACCACCCAGTGGAAACTGCCGATATTCACGGTGAACAGCGTGGAGTCACCCAGTATAGGAGCGAGGAACATTGCTACCTCCCTGTCAGTTCGTTTGTAGGCAACGAATAAAGTAATAGAGTTCAGTTCAAAGATACTATTAACTCAGCTAAAGAGCAAGTCAACAATAACAAGTCTCAGCCATCTTTCAGAAAGTACTCAGGTTTCTAAGAATGTGGCCTATCCGCTGCTAAAAAATGTAGCTTATTCAAGGCCTCGTGCGTGTTAATAGAGACAAGGGGCCTATTTGTGGGCAGGGCAGGCTGCATAAGGCTTGTGCAAGGTCTGGTTGCTGCTTAGGCCGCTGCGTTATAATCATGTAGTACAAATAGTACAAACTAAAAAAGTTGTTCGCCGGGAGGTGTGTCATGCAAAGTGCAAAACGGTGGTTAATTATTATAGGGATCGTGGTTGTGGTATTGCTGGCTATCGGCATCTTTTTCGCCGCGATTAATAATGCCTGGCTCGATATACTCTACGTGGCGTTGATGGTGCTTGCCGCCTTTACCCTGGTGGCGACCGCGTTGCTGATCGTCGCCACGCTCACGCTCATTCGCACGATTACGATGGTGCGCGATGAAGTAAAGCCTTTACTGGCTTCAGTGCAGGAGACGGTGGGTGTCGTGAAAGATACGGCGCGCACGGCGGGTCAGACGGTCACTACCATTGGCAGTACGGCCCAGTTGACGCGTGATTTCGCCATCGCGCCGGGTGTGCAGACAGCGGCCCTGCTCGTGGCCGGGCAGCGCGTGTTGAGTGTGTTCCTGGGCAAGGGCCATGTGCGCAAACGCTCAGAAGAGCGCCGCCAGCAGCAGTTAGACGCCATTTACGAGGGAGAATAGCCATGGTATTGCTACTCGCGGGCGGAGGTGATCCGCTGGCGGCCTGGGGACAGGCGGCGGCGATCCTGCTCTCTATCGAATTATTCGTTTTTATCTTGATTGGCCTGGCGGTTTCAGCGGGCCTGCTGTTCGGCCTATCCTGGGTGCGTGAGAAGGCCGAGCTGGTGAAAAAGCTGCGCCCCATAGTGAACTCGGTCAATGAGACGACAGAACAGGCTATCAAGGGAACATTACCCGCGGCGCAGCCTGATGACAACAAGATTATGCGCACGGTCGCCGAGGTGCCGGCGCGCGCTCGTGGTGTCGAGCACAAGATCGAGCAGGGCAGCGAACGCGTAGCCGATGTTGTCATCGAATTTCGCGCTCGCACGATGATGGTGCGCGAGATGGCCAGGGCCTTCTTCCTGCCGGGTCTGGGGCCGACGAGGACCAAAACCTTCATGACCAGGGAAGTGGCGCGCGAGGAGGAAATGGCGCGCGCGATTGGTCCAGGCTATAAAAGTCCGGGCTACCGCTCGCTGATTGAAGAGCGGTCCGCCGAACAGGGCCAGTCACTGGTAAACAGCGATACGCTCGTCCCGGCACCTGGCGCATCTGGCGATGGCTACGATCAGACCATCACATCCTCGCAAATGCGAAATGCGCCCACTCGTTAGATATGCACGACAATTTGGACAATTTCAGCGAAATGCGCGCCTGTATCTGATTAGTAATGCCCTGGGTGGCGTGTCTGTGGGCATAATCCTGGTCCTCTATAATCTTTACCTGGGCGCGCTGGGGTACCGGGCCGACTTCGTGGGAGCCATTCTCTTCGTTGGCACCATTGGAGCCGGCCTGGCAATCTTTCCGGCCGGTGTCTGCGTCGATCGTTTTGGGGGCAAGGCTGTGCAGATCTGGGCAAGCCTGCTTCTGGGCGTGATCGCGGCGGGTCAGATCCTGTTTCGTCAGCCTACCCTGTTGCTGCTCAGCGGTTTTGGCGTCGGCGTGGTGGGTGCCGCTCTGCTGGTAGTGAACGCGCCCTATCTGACGGCCAACAGCACGCCGGCCGAGCGTTCGCACCTCTTCAGCCTGAACCTCGTCGTCTATCTGATCACCTCTGTCCTGGGCCGCGTCCTGGGAGGCGCCTTGCCTATCTGGTTCCGCGACACGCCCTGGTTGATGGCTCCCCTGCCGCCCTGGCTCAACTGGATCCTCGTTCCTCAGCCGGGGCCGCGTTCTTACCAGTTCGCACTGCTCTTCGCCGGTATCATCGCTATGCCCAGCATCGTTCCCTTGTTTTTCATGAGCGACGACCGGCCCGCGCGTATCCCTGGACAGGCGCCGCAGCAGATGAGTGGTATGACGCGGGAGATAGTGGCGCGCATACGAGAATGGCGGCGGCGTATAAGTAGGAGTAGCGTGCTCGCCATGAGCAGGAGCGCGGTCTTCCTCTTTACGCTTGTGTGGGCCTTGATAGGCCTTGGAGCCGGGTTATTCATCCCCTACTTCAATCTGTACTTCGTTCAGCACCTGGGCGCCCCCTCGTGGCTCTTCGGGCTGATCGATGGCGCCGCTACCGGCCTCACGGCCCTCAGCACGCTGGCTGCACCCTGGCTGGCGGCGCGCCTGGGCAAGATCAAGGCTATCGCGCTCGCTCAACTGGCGAGCATCCCGCTGCTGGTGGCGTTGGGGCCGGCGAGCATCCTGCCCCTGGTGGCGCTGCTCTACCTGCTGCGACAGAGCCTGATGGATATGCCGATGGGCCTGCTGCAAGTCTTCTCCATGGAGGTTGTGCCTGGGGAGCGCCGGGGCCTGGCGAATAGCAGTTATCAGGCCGTGTATCAGGTGGCCTGGGCCATCTCGGCGCCTATTGGTGGCCTGATAATTGTGCAACTTGGCTATCCCCTGGTTTTCCTGCTGGCCGCCGTCTGCTATCTGCTGGCAGTTGGTACTCTCTGGCGGGGATTTGGGGGCGCGGTAGAGGCGCAGCCTGATTCTATAGTTGGTAAACAGGCGGTGATAAAGAATAAGAGAAGGATCGAAGGATGATGTCTACTGTGGTTATCGTAGCAAGCCGCGCTCAAGCGCGATGGCGACTGCCGAGGCACGGGAGTCAACGTTCAACTTGGTATAAATGTTGGTGAGATGAGCTTTCACCGTCCGTTCAGAAACGCCAAAGTGTTGGGCAATTTCCTTGCTGCGTTCACCACGAGCGACGGCGATGAGGATGGCTCGTTCACGCTCTGTCAGGACCGCCGTGACATCACTGGGCGGAGTCCCTGCGGAAGGAGGTGGTGCCGAACGCCGGGTCTGAGCAAGGATGCGTGCCATGATTTCTGGCTGAAGGAGGAGTTCCCCTCGTGCTGCCGTACGAATAGCATGAAAGAGGGTTTCTGCGCTTGCTTCTTTGAGTAGATAGCCACTGGCTCCTGCCTGGAGGCCGCGCAGCAGTGCTTCGTCATCGGTATACGTGGTGAGAATGACAACCGCCACCTGAGGCCACGACCGGTGAATCTGCTCGATCGCTTCTAAACCATCCATACCTGGCATACGGACATCCATCAAGACCACGTCTGGCTGTAATTCGCCTGTGAGGCGGATGGCCTGGGTCCCATCCACCGCTTCACCAACAAGGGTAAACCCCTCTCCCATCTCCTCTAAGAGCAGGCGCAGGCCCTTGCGCACCACCAGGTGATCGTCAGCCACCAGGATACGCAGCGGTTTGTCTGGCATCTCCATGCGTTCCTCCTCCGTTGATGGGCAGGCACAACGAGAGGATGGTTCCCTGCCCTGGCGCGCTCCAAATATCAAGCCGCCCTCCAGAAAGCTCTGCCTGTTCGCATAAGCCAAGCAATCCATAGTGACCAGTCCCGTTGTTGCCGAGACCAGTCCCGTTGTTGCCGAGACCAGTCCCGTTGTTGCCGAGACCAGTCCCGTTGTTGCCGAGACCAGTCC
>JALYVR010000563.1 GCA_030853145.1 Chloroflexota bacterium
GCCCCTACGAGTTCTTTCTAATGCAATACAGCATCATTTAGCGACGTGATACAGCAAGTCTGGGATAATCCCAGGGATCACGTATTGCTGGATCATCACAATTACGCCCAGGATACAGGCCAGGATGATACTGTGGATGAAGGTGCGGCGTATGACCAGTCCCTCTTTGCCCACCATGTTGCTTGTGGAGACGCCGGTGGTGACGTTTTGAGGGGAGATCATCTTGCTCATCACGGCCCCTGACGAATTGGTGGATGCCATCAGGATCGGGCTGAGGTGCAACTGGCGGGCCGCCACGACCTGCAAGTTGCCGAAGAGCGCGTTACTGGAGGTGTCGCTGCCACTCAAGAAGCAGGCGATCCAGCCCAGGAAGACCGAGAAGAAGGGGAAGACCGCTCCGACCGAGGAGATCGCCAGGCCCAGCGTGTAGGCCATGCCCGAATAGTTGAACAGGAATGCCAGGCCGACAATCAGCATGACGGTCAGAATGGCGAAGCGCAGTTGGCGCCAGGTATCCGCCAGGGCCTGCAGAATAATGATCGGGCGGGAGCCAGCGATGATCACAATCACCGCGGTAAGGATCACTGCCAGCAGAATGGCGGTCCCTGTGCCTAGCGGCTGGAAGGTGTAGATCGCTGCATACGGCTTTTTGTAGAGCGTCAGGAAGACAGCCCCGTCAAGGCCTGGCCACTTGATCTTCTGCTGCGCGGTAAGTGCCACGTTCGCGAAGCCCCAGATAATCACGATGGCGCTCACCAGCAGCCAGGGGAGCCAGCCGAACACGGCTTCAGAGGCAGTTGGCTTGCTATCGTTGCGGAGCGTCTCGGGCGTCCCGGTCGTCGCAGTAGCAGGAACAGGCGTACCCTCTTCTGTCACGGCAGGCGCGTTTACCGTCCCTGTGCCGACGGTGGCGAAGCTCACGCGGTACTGGTCGCTATCGCGCGGCTTCCAGACTTGTACAAAGAGAATGACGCAGATAAGTGAGACCAGGGCAGCCAGCACGTCGGGCAGTGCCGGGCCAATGAAGTTGGAGACCGCGAACTGCGTGAGTGCGAACGAGAGGCCAGCCACCAGCGCCACGGGCCAGGTTGTGCGCAGGCTGCGAAAGCCGGTGAAGATGATCAGCGCGTAGAAGGGTAGCAGGAGCGCGAAGATTGGCAACTGGCGGCCGACCATAGCCGCGAGCGGCTCTGCATGCAGGCCCGTCACGCCTGCCAGCGTGATGATCGGCGCGCCCAGGGCGCCAAAGGCCACGGGCGTTGTGTTAAAGATCAGCGTCATGACGATGGCATCGAGGGGAGCAAAGCCCAGCGAGATCAGCAGCGCGCTGCCGATGGCCACAGGCGTGCCGAAGCCCGCGATACCTTCCATCAAGGCGCCGAAACTGAAACCGATGACTAAGAGCAGGATGCGCCTATCGGCGGGTACATTGTGGACCATCCAGCGGCGAAACAGGTCGAACTTGCCCGAACGCACCGCGATGTTATAGAGCCACATAGCGTTCCAGACGATCCACATCACCGGGAAGAGCGCGAAGGCGACTCCATTCAGCGTTGAGGAGGCGGCCAGTTGGATGGGCATCTGCCACACGACAATGGCGATGATCAGGCCGACTACCAGCCCCGAAAGCGCAGCCAACCAGGCAGGCCAGCGTACCAGACCGAGTAATATCAGGACGACAAGAATGGGAATAAAGCCAACGAGGAAGGAGAGAAATAGGTTGTTAGCGACAGGGGTAAGTAACTGATGGAACATCCGCGTCACCTCCATGTGTACGAGTCAAATGGCTCATGTTACTGGCTGCACTACCGTGTTACTCAAGGAAGACAGGGGTTCGTATGAAGTGGCTAGGTGGATCGGCTCATTGTGTTGCTGCGCGAGGAAGGCTCCTTTCATTGATGTTCATCTATTATGGAGTGTGACATACCGTTCATGGTTATGTCAAGGGCCAGAGCGACGCGGGCGAGGCATTGTCGGCGGACAAAAGGAGCCGAAGCCATCGCCCCTACGCGAACCGGAGCACTCTGTATCCTCTGGCCCTTGACAATCACCGTTCTCTGTGGCATAATCGTAACGTACTGTACGTTACCGATAACGAGGTGAGTAGCAATGGAACGCAGACAGAACACACGCACCCAACAGACACGCGAGCGCCTCCGCGCTGCTGCCCACCGGTTGTTTCTTCAGCGGGGCTACCTGGCGACAAGCATCGATGCCATTCTGGCGGAGGCGGGTATTTCCTCGAAGGAGACCCTCTATCGTCATTATGCCAGCAAGGAGGCCCTCTTTGTCGATGTCCTGAGCCACCTGACGCTGGAGCAGCCGGGCTTTTCCGAGAAGCTTGCAGCTCTGCCCACGCCTCATGATCTCTCGTCGTTGCAGCAGGCGCTCACGCAATTTTCCCGCGAGATCCTTTCAATGATGAGCCAGCCTGGGTATCTGTCTCTGGTGCGCATGATCATCGCCGAAGCGCCGCGTTTCCCACAGCTCCCCACCCTGTTTTTCTCGACCGTCACGCAGCGCGGTCTCGCCATCATCGCCGCGTTATTGCAAGAGGCTCGTGGGCAACAGATCATCGCCGATGTCGACTTCGACGCCGTGATGCATACGTTGCTTGGCGGGCTGTTAACCTATGTTATACCGAGCCTTGTGTCTGCAAGGGAGGAAGCGCAGCCTCCGCCACTCGATCGCGCTGATGCGGTCGTCGAGATCATCATGCGCGCATTGACACCGTAACCGTTGACTCTGGCTTTTTTCTAAGGAGGGTAAGATGTTTCCCAAGTGCATACGTGTCTTTAACAAGTACGTCACGAATCGGATATTACGCGGATTCGCAAGCTTTTCCCGTGGCCCGTTTGCGATCATGCGTCACGTTGGCCGGCGAAGCGGAAAGCCGTATGAGACCACCATCATGGTCTGGCCGCTGGGAGAGGGTTTTGTGATTGCGTTAACGTATGGGCCGGAGGTGGATTGGTATCGCAACGTTCTGGCTGCTGAAGGTTGTACTGTGTTCTGGCATAGAAGGGTCTATACTCTCGGGAAACCGGAGCCGATGGATGTGAAGAATGCTCTACCAGCGTTCCCCGCGTTCTTCAGGCTGATCTTGCGAAGGCGTGTGCAGCATTTCATATGGATGAAGTCCAGCATTGCTGAGCCAGCCCCACTGGGGGAAGTTGCACGTTCGGAGTAGAGGTTCCGCGCTCGTTTTTTATCGGAAGATTTAATTAATCAATCAATAAAGCCCTGACCCAGAAGATGGAGGGATCTGTGGTTGGGGCATTATGATATAATGGGCAAGAACATTTGCGGGCTATAATTGTTATTATTATTAGAGAATACCGAAGGCAGACAGGCAGCACTAGAGCGAGCTATCAGGAGAAGACAGCGCTATGCAAGTACTTGGCAAGCTGATGGGTGATCCCAACAAAAAAGAATTAAAGCTTATCCAGCCAGCCATAGATAAAATTAATGCCCTTGAACCGGCCATGAAGGAGCTGAGCGATGAAGAATTGGCGGCGAAGACCGTCGAATTTCGCGCGCAATTGGCCTTCTACCTCAAGGGCGGGTTGGTGCTTGAGGACGAACTGCTCAAGCTCTTTCGCGAGGCGCTGGATGGAGTTGAGCAGTTGGCGGAAAAGTGCAGCGATGCGCAACTGCGCGAGGCCATCAGCGAGCATCGTCAGAAACTGGAGCGACGCAGCGACCGGGAAGCCTATCTCAGCGATCACCTGCAAGATACGCTCTCGGAATGTTTTGAGACAGCCTACGAGCGCCTGAACCCCAGCCTCAACGAGTTGCGCGTGACGGCGGCCATGGACCTTGCTGAGAAGGGGCAGGAGTGGCCCGACGAGGCTAAAGATCCAGAGCAGGCCACGATAGCCCTGCTCAGGGAGGTCGAGCCGGCCTTGAAAGAGGTAGACGATGACCAGCTCGCCGAGGCCTTCCAGGAGACCTGGCCCAGGTTTGAGGAGGCGCGCCGCAACGCGGGTGACGCGGAGGAGGGCGCCGACGAGCGGCTGGAGCAGATG
>JALYVR010000038.1 GCA_030853145.1 Chloroflexota bacterium
ATCCAGTTCCACTTCGCGTAGGGCCTCGCGCGAGTTGGCCGGGTCCATCTGGTACGCGCGGCGATCACCGAACTGCGGCGTTGAGCCGGCGGCCTCGCGGAATGGACCGTAGAAGCCCGAAGCAAACTTGGCGGAATAGGCCATAATCGGCACCTGGCTGCTGCCCTGCTCATCCAGGGCCTGGCGGATCCTTCCTACGCGCCCATCCATCATATCCGAGGGTGCCACTACGTCGGCGCCGGCCTCTACATGCGAGAGCGCCATGCGCGCCAGCAGCTCTAGCGACTCGTCGTTCTGCACATAGCCATCGCGGATGAGGCCGCAATGGCCGTGACTGGTGTACTCGCACAGGCAGACATCGGTGACGACCAGCAGATCCGGTACCTCGGCCTTCAGGACACGGATGGCCTGCTGGATAATGCCCTGTGAAGCATAGGCCTGCGTGCCGACATCATCCTTCTCTGTAGGAATGCCGAACAGCAGCACGGCGGGGATACCCAGGCGCGCGATACGCTCGGCCTCGCGCGCGAGATGCTCTAGAGGCCATTGCACAATGCCGGGCATGGAAGAGATGGCCTGCGGCTCTCCGATGTCCTCGGCGATAAAGAGCGGGTAGATAAGCTGATCGATGGACAGGCGGGTCTCGCGCACCAGGCCGCGCAATTTCGCGTTCTGGCGTGTACGCCGCAAGCGTGTGATAGGGAAATTGCTCATGGGGTTGCTCCTCTAAAGTTCACGCAATGCTGACGCAATACTCTTCACGGTTTCAGCAAGCATCTCATCCTCCAGCGCTAACGAGATGAAGCATGTCTCAAATTGAGATGGCGGCAGATAGCTTCCCTGGGCAAGCATGTGCCAGAAGAAGCGCGCGAAGCGCGCGGTATCGGCCGTTTTGGCATCAGCATAGTTGGTTACTGGCTGTTCGGTGAAGTACAGGCAGAACATCGAGCCGATCCTCACCAGGTGGACTGGCGCTCCGCTCACCTGGATGGCCTGCGTTATACCCTCGCTCAGCAACTGGCCCTTGCGCTCAAGTTCCGCGTAGCGTCCAGGCTTGCGCATCTCGGTCAATGTGGCGATGCCTGCGGCCATCGCCAGCGGATTGCCTGAAAGCGTGCCGGCCTGGTACATGGTACCCACGGGCGCCACGTGCTCCATGATCTCCCGGCGCCCGCCATAGGCACCCACCGGGAGACCACCGCCGATAATTTTGCCCAGGCAGGTGATATCGGGCATAATTCCCGTACGCTCCTGCATGCCGCCCAGCGCCAGGCGGAAGCCGGTCATGACCTCGTCAAAGATCAGCAACGCCCCGAATTGCTGCGTGATGCGGCGCAGCTCTTCTAAGAAGCCAGGCAGGGGCGGAACAAGGCCCATATTGGCGGCCACCGGCTCAACGATGATAGCGGCAATCTCCTGGGGATAGGTTCGGAAGAGTTGCTCCACGGCGGCACTATCGTTATAGGGCGCGCTGAGCGTATTGACGGTGGCTTCCGGCGGCACTCCGGGGCTGTCTGGCAGGCCTAATGTGGCCACGCCTGAGCCTGCCTGCACCAGCAGCATATCGGCATGGCCATGGTAGCAGCCGATGAACTTAATGATTTTGTGGCGCCCGGTATAGGCGCGCGCCAGGCGCAGGGCGCTCATGGTGGCCTCGGTGCCGGAGTTGACGAAGCGCACCATCTCAATCGAGGGCACGCTCTCAATCACCAGCTTCGCCAGCTCGCTTTCGGCCTGGGTGGGTGCGCCGAAGCTAAATCCGCGCTGGCTGGCCTCTATGACGGCTTGCAGCACCGACGGGTAGCTATGGCCCAGAATCATAGGACCCCATGACTGCACATAATCGAGGTAGCGATTGCCATCCACGTCGTAGAGATAGGGACCGGCGGCATGATCGATAAAGACAGGCTCGCCACCAACGCCGCGAAAAGCACGTACGGGGCTGTTGACGCCGCCGGGCAGCAATTCTACGGCTTCTTGGTACAGCATATGCGAACGCGATAAGGTGAGATTACCTTCTACGTGTGTTTGATTACTCATCATACATTGACCTCCGCTTGTGCCAGCATATCTAATGCGGCAAGCGCGGGCTTGAATTCAGCATTCAAGCGCTGCGCAGTTTCCAGGTGGGAACGGGCCTGACCGAGGGCACCCTGCCCGAGGTGATAGACACCGACATTGAAGTAGCGCACATGCTCCGGCAGACCCGCTTCGGTGACCGCGCCTTCCTTGATAACGCTGATGTTGGGACAATCCTCGAACTGCCTGGCCAGGTAGGCGGCCAGCTCGCGCGGTGGCATCGGCGAGCAATAGACCACAGTTTCAAGCAGGGAAAGGCTATCGGGAGCCGCGATATAGCCGGCCTTCGTTGGCCTGCTCTCCAGTTGAACGCCCGGACGCACATACACGTGCCTGGCATCAAATTCCGGGTAGCGCGCTAAAGGCGTGTTGGGATAGACACGCAGCCCGCAGGAATAGCCCAGGCGCGCGCCGCGTTCGGCGTAGCGTTTCATCCACTGCACTGTCGTCTGGATGCTCTCCAGCGTCTCGCCTGGCTCCCCGAAGAGGATACCCACGTACACCGTCATCGAGCCATCGTTGTGCGCAATGAGCCTATCGAGCACATCGGTAATATGCTCCAGCTTAAAGTTTTTCTGGTGTATTTTCAGCATGCGTTCATCAAAGCTATCCACAGAAAAGCTTGGTAAGTAACAATGCGAGCGCAGGAGCGCATCAATCAGCCGGTCGGAACAGGGGCGGATATTGAAGTAGCCATGCCAGCGTTGTTGCTCAGCCAGTCCTGTCTGTGCCAGTGTATCACACACCGTGATGAGGTGGTCTTCTTTGGGCAGGTTTACCTCGCTATCGGCGATGTGAAACTTATGCAAGTCGTAGGCCTCGATGTAGTAAGCGAAGTCCGCTATCACATGCTCCATTGGCCGATAATAGGTGCGGTGCATATTGATGGGGTCAATGCAATACGCACAACGCAGGGGGCAGCCGGACTTTGTGCGAATAGCGATAGGGAGTTCTAGCAGCTTCGCGAAGAGCCGGTATTCGGGCGCGATCTCCGGCGTATAGGCTGGCTCTTCCGCGAGCTGCGGTTGGGGCGCCGTCAGATGGATCGTGTCATGCCGGTCGCGTTGCAGGTGGCTGGGAGCAACCGTAGGCGAGGAGACGGCAATCTCGCGGTAGACCGCGCCAGGGATAGTCGGCAGCAGTTCTGCGACGCGCTGACGATAGGGAGGTCCAGCCGCGACCAAACCCTCGATGAGCGTGCAGAAGGCATCCTCGGCGGGACCGATCAGGCCGAAATCCAGCTTGAAGTCGCGCAGGCATTCCTCGGAGCACGAGGTGAAGCCGGCGCCACCCATGACCAGGGGTACATCAGCGTTCCACTCGCGCGCGATCTCCACCAGGCGGCGCACGGCAGGGACGTAGGTCACGACATCGAAAGGCGAGCCATCGGGGGGAGGCGTAGACGAGAGCACCATCACCGCGTTATCGATGTTGCGCATAGATAGCCCTACAAGATCGGGCTGGAACTCATCGAGCACCTGGCTGAAGCGCGCGTACGGGTCGATGTCCTCGATGAAGGGATTGCTAATGAGCACATCCACGGGGACAGCGTGCGCCTTGAGGTGGCCGCGCAGGATCTCCAGGCCATAGGGGCTGATAGCGCGCACCTGGTGCGGGTCAGCAAAGGTCAGTAGGACACGCAGGGTCATAGTACACTCTCCTCCGTCCATTCATGCGCGTTCCAGACGGTACCCCAGACATTGATGTAGGGCAACTGCCGCAGGCCGCGTAAGCCGGGACGCGCGATATCCACATTGGGTAGATTGAACAGATACATGGCGGGCACATCTTCCTGGATACGCTGCTGAACCTGGTTGTAGAGCAGGTGGCGGCGCTCCTGGTCCATGGTATTCTGCGCCTCTTCAAGCCAGGCATCGACCTCCGGGCTGCGATAGCCGCCGAAGTTCGCGCCCATACCCTGGTTGTCTTCAGCAGGAATCCAGCGGCTCTGATAGCAGATGGACATATTCGGGTCGGGATCGCCCCACATGCCGCGCGCGCGCATGGCAAGATCGAACTCCCCCTCCACCAGGACACCGCCATCGGCGGCATTGCCAAAGAAGCGCTCGGCACGATGATTCTGGATACGGAGTTCGACCCCCACCGCCGCGTACATCTGGACAAGCGCTTCCTCGACAGCCTGGCGCATGGCATCACCTTCTGTTGCGCAGATCACCAGCGAGAGGCGCTGCCCATCTTTCTGGCGCGTGCCATCGCTACTGCGTAGCCAGCCAGCCTCATCCAGCAAAGACTCGGCTTCAGGGGGGGAGAAGCGCGATGGAGTCACGGCGGGATTGGCCCAGGCGGTGCCAGACAGTTCACTGGCTGCTACATAGGTGCGGCCGAGCAGGTGCGTATCTACGATCTGCTGTTTGTTCGTGGCGAGCTCTAAGGCGTGGCGCACACGGACATCAGAGAGGGCGGGATGGCGCAGGTTGAAGACGACGCGCTCAGCCACGCTGGTCGGGGTCACCATCTGCACGAGGTTGCTATAGCGCTCCACCTGGGGGAGATCGTTCACACCAAGCAGGAGCGCCAGATCCAGGTCGCCCTGAGCGAGCGCCGAGATGAGCATTGGGCGATCGGTGATGCAGAGAAAGTCCAGCCGCTGGAAGTAGGGCGCGGGCCCGCGGTAGCGTGGATTGGCGACGAAGGTCAGGCGCTCTTTGGGTTTCCACTCCTCCAGTTGATAGGGACCAGTGCCGAGGGGGGCGCGGTGAAAAGGGTCGCTGTTAAAGTTTGTCGAGAGCTGGCGCATTTTATGTTCGGGGTAGACGCAAAGGAAGAGCACACGGAACGGGGGAAAGGCCTTGCTGAAGCGGAGTATGGCCGTATGCTCATCGGGACAGTCGATGGCTTCAATCCACTCAAAGCCCTCGCGGCTGATGACTTGATGGCTGGGATCGGCCAGCACCTCCCAGGTAGCGCGTACATCGCGGGACGTGAACGGCTCGCCGTCGGCCCAGCAGACATTGCGTCGCAGGTGATAGGTTATCGTGAGTCCATCGGGGGCGATATCGCCATTTTCGAGCGAGGGAACGCGCTCGGCCAGCACCGGGTGAAATACGCCTTCCGCGTCAGGGCGCACCAGGGGTTCGAGCACCAGCGAACCAAGCCACACGCCGGTCGCCATCCATGTAAGATAGGCGTTAATATTATCAGGCTCCTGCCAGAGTCCAATACGCAGGATCCCCGGCTGGGACGAAGCTTTTCCGCTGGAATGGGCGTTTACCTGAGTCATCGTGCGAATCTCCTTTGTACCCTGTGGACGTGATCAATCGCGTCCCCTACGTAGAAACGACAAGCGTAATTTACTGGCCTGGCTGCCTCACAGGCTCCTCAAGCGCGACTGGCGCATCGCTGGGAGGCGCTGCCTGCGCAGGCGTCTCAGCGGGAGCTTGGAGGGGACCAGAAAGTTTCTGCCAGAGCAGCAGGACCACGATAGCAGCGAGCGGTACCAGACTGACCAGGAGAAACATAGTTGGATAGCCGCTCACGGCGATGATGAAACCAAAGCCAAAGGCGCTGCCAGCGCGCCCCAGGTCATACAGCGTATTGTAGACGCCGGCGGCCAGTCCGCGTTGCTCTGGACCAGTAACGTCAAAGATCCAGGCCAGGACAGTCGGCACGAGCACAGATATGGCGACGCCAAAGATGATGCCGCTGGCGGTAAGGGAGGCATAGCTGGCAGAGAGAGCCAGGATAGCGATACCGGCGGCGGCCATACCCAGGCCTGGCAGAATCACCGCCAGCCGTCCGTAACGATCAGAAAGCATGCCACTGACTGGCCGTAGGAGTACGATGGCGACGATTTGCCAGGTGAAAAAGAGGCCAGGATTGCCCACACCGCCATGCAGCATATAGAGTGGTAAGAAGGCAATCGTCACGCCGCGGCAGACCCCAATCACAAATTGGACCATTCCCGGCCGCGCCAGGCGCTGCACGCCGTGCAGCCAGGCCCGCAGGTGGAACTGCTCGGAGCGTATACGGGCTGGCGGCAAGATAAAAGCCAGCAAGAGCGCCACGATGGCGCTGGCCGCCGAGAGATTGAAGAGCAGGGGAAATCCAAAACGAATGCCGAGCAGGATACCAAGGGGGGGCGCCGCCGCCTGCGCCAGGTTGGGGAAGATGCCGAAGAGGCCCATGATCGTGCCGCGCTGTTCGGCAGATGCTTGCTGGCCGACATAGGCGATGATCGCGGTGGCGAAGGCGCTCATCGTCAGGCCCTGCCAGATACTCGCAAGAATGAAGAGGCCAATGGCATGCGTCAGTTCAAAGATGATCGGCGCAATCGCCAGTAGCAGCGCCGATATTTTAATATAGCCCCGACCACCCCAACGGTCTGACACGATGGCCGTCAGAAAGTAGGCGAGAAAATTGAGGGCATAGGTCGAGCCAACGATCACCCCGATTTGCGCCGGCTGGTAGCCAAGCTGAGAAAAATAGATAGGCAGAGCTGACAGCAGGAGAAAGAAGCTCACATAGCCAAATAATGCCGAGATCGAGCAATACCAGATGATCCTGGGGACGCTTCTGAAAGCGCTGAACGAGCCCAGGAGTGTGTGTGGCCGGCGCGGTTCATGCCCTGTATCGCCTTCACCTGTCTTGCGGTTCATCGATGGTCCCTCCTTCTGCTACTCAGGTATGCTGCCAGGTTGCGGGATAGCCACCATCAAGGTACATGGTCATACGGAACTCGCAGCAGTAGCGGCCGCGAGCATCTCGCAGCCAGAGGTCTGTCGCTTCTGGTAAAAATTCCGAGATGCATGCTGGTTGTTCAGCGGTGGCAATCTTACGCATAAACCAGTGGATCAGCAGTGGGTTGCGAAAATCCATGAAGACGGGCTTCGGTTCGTCGCGAAAGCGCACAAAGACCTGCTCCGGCACTTGCTGCCCGGCTTGCCAGGCGCGCAACTGACGCCAGATATCGAGCGAGTAGCCGCTGACTTTCTTCCATGCTGGTTGCGGGTCCATCCACCAGGTCTCGCGATGAATCACCAGGCGTCCGCTGGTGACGCGTGGGAAGTGGGTGCATCCGGGGGGATAGCTGTAAATCTGCCCCTCAAACCGGTTGCAATGAGGGAGCGCAAAGATATTGAGGATGCTTGTGCGATTGAAAGGCGACCACACAGGTGTGCGCGTCAGCATGATGGCATCAATGCCGGGGGCCAGCAAATGCAGCGTCTCTCCCTGGCGCCTGACGCGCAGGTCACCGGCGCGCAGGATGCCAGGAACTGTATCAGTGCCAGAAGAAAGCGGCTCAAGCGCGCGACCAGCGAACTCGATCTGCAGGAGCGGATGAGGCAAGAGCACTTTGGTCTTATCGGTATGCTCTAAGACAGGCTCGGCGACTGTAACCCCTGGCAGGATGCGCGCATACTGGCGGGCGCTCGCCATGACGGCCTCCTCTTTTTCAGGATGGAAGACGACGGCGGAAACGCGCACCGTCAGATCCTGCATGGTATGCTCTTCTCCCAGCACAAGGTAGTAGTCGCCGTTGTTGGCGGCTTCGATACTGCTGGCGCCGATCATCAGATCGGGATTGACGACGCAGGGCAGCAGGTCGATAGAGGCGGCGCGATCTCGCATCGCCTCTGGCGCGATTTCGACCCGCTGCTGGGTCGGATCACCCTGACACAGCCAGAGCGCCAGTTCCGCGCCAGCGGGTACGACACTCTCCTCCGCCCGTGCCAGCGCTTGCTCCAACGCCTCATCGCCCTCGGCGGCGGCGAGCATGCGTGGCAAGGATACGTCGGCATCACCGGGGAAGGCCGTCGCAAACCAGTCGGCGGCGGCGGTGTGGCGCAACCGCTGGCGGCGGCACTGGATGTCAAGCAGCGTATAGGTGACGGGCAAAATTTCCCCGGCGATATCCGTAAGAAGAGGCTCACCGAGGTCGCAGCGCTGCCAATCGCGCTCGGCCTCTTCGCAGAGCAGCGAGCGATCACTGTAGAAAGTGCCCTCGCCACGGGTGGCATCGCGTTGACAGGCAGCCTCAAAGAGGCTGCTCATGTGGGCTTTTTCGTGCTGTCGCTGCTCCAGGTCGCCATCCTGGTAACGTGCGCGTGACGCCTCCAGTTCTGCGAGCAGGGGGAGCCAGTGCTGCTTCACCGGCTCAGGAAAACTCTGGAGAGAGGTCACAAGCCAATCCAGCGGTTGCTCCAGGCCGGAAGGGATCTCAATAGCTGAGCGTATCAGGCCCTGGGTGATGAGGCTGTCAAGGGCAGCGCGGTGTGCTGCTGTATTCTCAATGAGTTCGTCGCGGTCCAAGCGAGCGCCAGTCGCCAGGTATTGAGTAAGCAGGTGCTGTTCAACGTCGTTCAGCGCGATCGGCCCCTGTGTCTCCGGGGGAGTCGCACTGAAATCAGTGAGCCATGCCTGATCTCCCCAGAGCGCCAGGCCATGCGCGGGCCATAGCGCGAGGTGTGCCTGTACGTGGGGGTCTGTCGCGATCACTTCGGCAATGGCGGTGATGGCCCAGTGCGTCCATAAGACACACCGGCGCGCGATCGCGAACCGGGCGGGGGCAGAGAAGGCTATGAACTCCTGGCCCTGACCAACATGGCCCCACCAGGTCGGCCCGAAGAAACTATTGGTATCGCACTTGGTCGTGACCCGCTGGAGATAGAGAAGCAGGTGCCGCAGCAACTTGCGCTCCTTAGAACGCATGGGCGAGCCTGGCGCCGGAACATGCAAGCCGGCAAAGGCGCTGGGGCTGCTTAAAAAGAGGGCTTCCTGGAAATCAGGCGCGGTCCTGACCTCGTGTAAGTGCGTCAGGAGAGAGGCAAATTCGGCATCGAATGTTTCCTGAATAGCCTGTTCTTCCAAGGGTGTATCGAGGATGGTCACCGTCTCAGAACAGTTGAGCCGTTCGACGAGTTCAAATGGGAACCCCGTTGTGCGCACAAGTGTATAGGGACTCAGGGACCAGCCAGCGCGGAGCGATTCACGTTGTTGTGTCATGGCATCCTCTTCTTTCTCCGGGCGCATCCAGGAAATAGCGTTCCTCAGTTTATAGGCAGAGATGGCTCGCGCTGTGACACCACCGGGTCAACAGGAGGATCGTCACGCAGGTAACGTGTGCGCAGTTCTCTGCGCATGATCTTTCCGACCGGATTGCGGGGTAAGTGCTCGACAACATGCACCTCCGTGGGCATATCTTGCTCTGTCCCCTGCTGCTGGCAGAAGGCCAGCAGTTCCTCGACCTGAAGCGTTGCATCCGCGTGTGGCTCCACAACAGCCACAATGTGCTTCTGACCGTCGGGGAATGCACGTACAAAGGCGGCGCTATCGGCGATAGCCTGATGGCGACAGAGCACGGTCTCTATATCGATAGACTGATAGGTAGGAACGCCGTCCGGAGTTTCGTTTCTGGGCAGGAGGAACAGGTATGCCTGCTCATCCAGTACTCCCATATCGTGCGTATGTAGCCAGCCATCGCGCAGAGCGTGGGCTGTGGCGGCTTCATCGCCCCAGTAGCCGGGCATGAGTGCCTGGGTCTGGACCACGATCTCGCCAGGAGTGCCAGCCGGAACATCCTGGCCCTCGACATCAACGATGCGAATGGTGACCCCCGGTAGGGCATGCCCACAAGAACGCAGGCGGCTCTCTTCTAATACGCCATCGTGGTAGTATTCATCCGGGATCAAAGAGGCTATGCCGCCAGCCTCGGTGGCCCCATAGCCGTGAATCAAGATGGGACCGAAGCGCTCGATGAACATATGGAAGTGATGTGGATTCAGAGGATACCCACCTTGAAGCATATAGCGTAGGGAACTGAGGTCGTAGGCATCGATGTTGGGTACATGGACCAGGGGCGGCAGGAAGCGAGCGCCATCGGCCTGCTCCTCCTCGACGGCGCGGAGAATATGCTCAGGATTACCCAGGCTATCATTGAGCAATATCTGTTTGCCCCCGGTGAGCATGGATTGGACCATCATACCGATGCCGCTGCTGACGAGCACACTTCCTGGCTGTACATACGTCCCTACGGGGAAGCAGAACTCGGAAAACTCCGCCATCACCGTTTCCACCTGTGTCCGGTGTGTCACCATGACAGCTTTGGGTATGGAGGTTGTGCCCGTAGTGTGCAGCAGGGCGAAGAGCGCGTTTTCGTCGGGCGCAGTCGGAAGCTCATAGGGGCTATGATGGTCGATAAGCCACTCGTATTCGCCGCCACCCATCGCCAAAGAGGCGCTCTGCTCATGTGACTCGTCGTCCCACCAGAGCACAGGAACAGGGAGCAGGTCCGCAGTGACCGCGCCAATTTTTTTCACATCGCGCGCGCTGGCCAGAATCAAGGCAGGATCGGTGTTCTGTAACATATAACGGATGTCATCAACAGCATATTGAGATTTGATGGGAATGACCACCAGGCCTGAAACAGCGGCAGCAATGTAGAGTTCTATGACGCGATGACAATTTTGAGCAATAATCGCGATGTGGTCGCCGGGGGTATACCCCTTCGCTTGCAGACCGGAGGCGAGGCAGCAGGCGCGTTCGATCAGTTTCTGGTAGGTCAGGCGATCGCTCCCACAGACGACGGCCTCGCGCTCCGCGTACCTCTCCGTGGCGTGACGCACAATATCAACAAGCAACATACTTTCAACTCTCTTCTCTGCTCGCGCAGAAGGGGCCTGGCACAACAAGTGAGTGTTTCTTTGTCCGCATTGTGGGCTACAACTATATAGTACCACGCGTGACTCATCAAATGCGTTTCTCTGTCACCTGCTTCAGGAGGGTTATCGCTATTGAAGAGGCTTTGCAGCCGTATCTGCCTCATGAGAGCGCGGGAGAGAATCAGGCACGAGATCTCTTTCCTGCATCCTTCTGCCCTTGTGATACGTGTGCATATATAAGTGAGTAATATTTATATATCTGCCTTACAACGCAAGCTATTGTGCCAGGGGGGTGATAGCTTCTCTTTGCCAGGAGACAGCACCTGGCACGCATCTATTCTTCGTTACCCGGCCTACGACATTGCATATAAACAGTAAGGAAGTCCATCTTACGGTTATAGTGTAGATTCTTGTCTTCAATTCAAATTCTACTGTTAGAAGTAGTCACGAGCGCAGGAGGTTTAAGCTGTGGAATTGATCGTCGTAGGTCTTAATTATAAGACCGCCCCGGTAGAGCTACGAGAACAACTCAGCTTCAGTAAGCACTCGCTTCCAGACGTTTTACGCCAGATGAGCCAGCTTTTCCCTGAAGGAGTGATCCTCTCGACCTGTAACCGCACAGAGATCTACACGCTCGTCGAGGACCGGCAAATGGGCTATACACTGCTGGCGGATTTTTTATCTTCTACTCATACTGTGCCTATACGCGATTTTTTGTCCCATCTCTACTCCCATATGGGAGACAAGGCGGCCAAGCACCTCTTCAACGTCACCTCTGGTACCGATTCCATGATCCTGGGCGAGCCACAGATTCTAGGGCAGGTACGCAACGCTTTTATGCAGGCCCAGGAAGCAGAAACCGTCGGCAAGTATCTCTCGCTGCTCTTTCGCTGCGCTTTACATGCAGGCAAGCGCGTGCGCACCGAGACCGGCATCGCCCAGGGGGCGGCCAGTGTGAGCCATGCCACCATCGAAATAGCCAGGCAGGCGCTGGAATCGCTGCCTGGGAGGCACGTGGCGCTCATTGGCGCGGGCGAGGTAGGCAAACATTTAGCCTTGTGTCTCAAGGATGCGGGCTGTACGCAGTTCACCATCGTCAGTCACAGCTTCAACCATGCCCAGGAGCTTGCTGATACGTATGAGGCGCGCGCCCTTGAATTTGAGGCCTTAGACCAGGCCCTGCTAGAGGCTGATTTAGCGCTGACCTCGCTTGAGTCACCCACGATCGTCATCGACCGGTCACGCGCTGAAGAGATTGCTCGCCAGCGCCAGGGGAAAGAACTGTATCTCGTGGATATAGCCGTCCCGCGCAACATCGCGCCTGAAGTAGCGATCGTGCCTGGGATCACCCTCTTTGATATCGACGATCTGCAATCAGTCGTGGATACGAACCTGGAACAACGGCAGCAAGAGATGGAACACATTGAGCAGATCCTGGCTGAAGAGTTGGCTGACTTTAACGAGCAGTGGCGTTCCACGATGGTCGCGCCGGTCATCACGGCACTGCGCCAGAAAGCCGAGGATATTCGCCAGGGAGAACTGACGAAGATGCTCCCCAAGCTCCAGCATCTTTCGGATAAGGAACTGAATACCGTGCAAATTCTGACGACGCGCATCATCAATAAGTTGCTTCACGAGCCGGTGGTAGATTTGCGCAGTAAGGGCGACCCTGAGCATGCCGCGCTCATCAGTGAGTTGTTCCTGCTGACGGTGGGAGAACCGGATGGGGAGCAGCAGGGAGCAGAATACAAAGGGAGCGGGCTGACGAGCAGTTCTTAAGTACCTCTTAGGATTGCTAAATAGGCACATCCCTCTTCCCATGAGACCTTGACGCACCAGCTATAGTAGACACAAACAGCAAGCGTGAGGTGAGCGCGTATGTTTGTGCGTACCATAACCGTCATCATCCCCACGGGTCGGGAAGATGAGATGTATGCCTTCTGGGAGTGGGCCTCGACGTTTGTGCGCAGGCAGCCAGGGTATATCCGGGGCCAGTTATGGCGCGATGCGGCCGACCCACAGCAGTTTACGGAACTCCATGTCTGGCAGCGCGCGGAGGACAGCACCATCTACCGGACCACAGAGCAGTTCCGCATCGTGATCGAGCGGCTGGCGGCTTTATCAGAGATGCCGCCTCGCGCCGCAGGGTACTACGTCGAGCGCGAGTGATCGCTCTAGCTAGGGCGTGGCGTTTCGCGGATAGCGAGAGTCGTATTCCGGTATGGCCAGCACGTCCTGCAACTGGATCGTTTTGCCCCGCCTGGGACTCACCGATATCATGGCGATACGCGTCTCCAGCAACTCCTCCAGGCGCTTCAGGTAGCTTTTGGCGGCAGCGGGTAGCTCATCGTATGTGCCAATGCCCGTCGTGCTGCATTGCCAGCCCTCGACCTCCTCATAGACAGGCTCGCACGCGGCCAGGTCGCTATGGTTCGCGGGGAGGTTATGGATGGTTTTGCCATGAAGCTGGTAGGCCGTGCAGATCTTGATGGTCGGGAACTCATCGAGAACGTCGAGCTTGGTAATTACAATGGCATCCAGACCATTGAGCTGGGCCACAAAGCGTCCGGCAACGGCATCGAACCAGCCGCAGCGGCGGGAGCGCCCGGTGGTCGTGCCATACTCGTGGCCGCGCTCGCGCATCTTGTCTCCGTCGGCATCAAAGAGTTCGGTCGGCATGGGTCCGCTGCCGACACGGGTGATGTAGGCTTTATAGATGCCCAGCACACGTTCAATGGAGCGGGCCGGCAGACCGGCGCCACTGGAGGCATTGGAGGCAAGTGTCGAGGATGAGGTGACGAAGGGGTAGGTGCCGAAATCGATGTCGAGCAGCGCGCCCTGCGCTCCTTCCAAGAGAATGGTTTTGCGCTCAAAGAGCGCCTCAAGCAGCATCGTCTGCGTGTCAGCGATATAGGGACGGAGCTGCTGCCCATAGTTAAAGTATTCGCCGTGGATCTCTTCGAGCGAGAGCGGCGGCTGGCCGTAGATCTGGGTAATCATGCGGTTCTTTTGTTGGAGGATAGAGGAGAGCTTGCTGCGGAAGGTATCTACATCGAGGAGGTCGGCCATGCGAATACCGATGCGTGCGTGCTTATCCACGTAGGCTGGTGAAATACCGCGTTGCGTGCTGCCGATGTTGTTGGCTCCGCGCGCCTCCTCTTCCAGGCGATCCAGCAAGAAGTGGTATGGCATCACGACGTGCGCGCGCTCGCTGATATAGAGCCGCGAGACATCGATGCCCTTCCGTTGGAGCATATCCATCTCGTCGAGCAGGCCCTTGGGATCGACGACCACGCCGTTCCCAATGATGCAGGTAGTTTGAGGATAGAGGATGCCGGAAGGGACGAGGTGAAACGAGAACTCGCCCTTCTCATGCACGACCCGGTGCCCCGCGTTGTTCCCCCCCTGGTAGCGCACCACGTAGTCCGCGCGCGCGGCCAGTTCATCGACGATTTTCCCCTTGCCCTCGTCTCCCCATTGGGCTCCAATGACTGCGACTACCGCCATGATAACCTCTTCCTTCTCTCTCTAGACTCCAGACGCCTATTCATAGCCAGATAAATAGTAGCACTTAGAATGCTTGATGTCCAATCAGGTTCTCAGTACCTTCTTAGTATAGTGCTCCGACAATCTTCATATGCCGAGTTGGACCATGGCGCCCGCGAGGGGCGCCACTACACATAAGGCCATCACGCTCGCCTTTCGTAGCTGCGCGATTGATCGCGCCAGTCACGCCAGCCACGCGTCAAGCCAGCCCCCACGCGATCAATCGCGCAGCTACGAAAGTGGGAGTGCCTTGCCGCCATCACATGAAGATGCTCCCTCCAATAG
>JALYVR010000039.1 GCA_030853145.1 Chloroflexota bacterium
CCCTTGCGGGGGCCGTTCCAATCCACCGAGCAAGGCCCTACCTGATCGTGCGTAGCTCGCACATATATTCTTCGTATGTGGCGATAGGCTCAAAGCCCAGGCGTGTATAACTGGCGATCGCGCTGGCATTATCGGTCTTGACATTCAGGCCGATATGCTCTACCGACTGGGATAATGCCTGGCAGAGTTTCGCGCACACGGCTGTACCCAGGCCGCGCCCGCGCCAATCGGGATGGGTGGCGACGTTGCCGAGCGCCGCCGCATTGTACTGACGCGAATAGACGTGGACCCCCGCTACACTGACAATAGCGGGGCCGTGCCGTATGCCAAAGTAATACCCGGTCTCCAGCATGCGCGGATCGAACCAGTTGCCGGGATAGCTCGCGCGGTACATGGCTTCCAGGGCCTCACGATCGGAGACGGACAACTGCTCAACATGCGATGTATCGACCCGCATTGGCAGCGTCTTGTCTCGCAACGCCATCTTGTAGTGTGGGCCGTGCGCGTCCAGGTGGTAGTCGGCGGCCAGGATCTGCGTTACTTCTGTAGTCAGGTGAGCATAGAAGCGCCTGGGGAGCAGATGGAGAATGGCGATCAGCAACTCACGCATAGACGCCGGCGTGTCGCTGATCGCCAGGAGCACCGGAAGCGCCGTGCCCGTGTACATCAGCGCAAGTTGCCGGACCCGCTGTGCATCTTTGAGCGCGTGCCAGGTGGTATAGGGCCAGAGGAAATCATCCAGATCCCCCAACTCATAGAGATGGAGCAGCGGCTTAGCAAGTAAAAACGCCTCTATTTCGTGTTTGTCATGAAGACAGATAGGCTGCATCGTAGCGTTTCCTCTTTCTTTCCCTCGCAATATAGTGATCTTACCATATTCAGATTATTGACCATAAGGAACGCTTCAAGAAACGTTTCAGAAGCGGTAGATAGACTACACTCTTATCAAGACGATTGAAAACGATGTTCGATCCTCCTCGTGAAACGCAGTAGTGTTCTGAGGAGAAAGATGTCAGGGGAGAGACAGGCACATGGACAAACCACACCAGCGCCCCCATTCGCATCTGTTTACAGTGCGTGTGTGGGAGGAAGAGGTGGGGAAGGGGCAGGTTGAGTGGCGGGGCAAAGTACAACTGGTGAGCAGCGGTGAGGTGCGCTACTTCCGCGAATGGACTGCCCTGGCGCCTCTCCTTGCTACTATGCTTGTGGAGTCTCAGCCGGGACCGGCACGAGAGATGTAGCATAACGAAGAAAGGAATCAGCAATGAAAGTAAAATCAGCAATGAATGTGAAGTCAGAAGCTGTGAAGTCAGAAATAGAAGTAACGTCAGCAAAACCGCGTATATTCTCCCGGCAGCCGCTGTCGACCCTGGGTAAAACCGCCGTGGCGGCTCTCGTTGGCATGATCATTTTATGCGGCCTTATGTCGTTTTTCTCTGTTGTGTTGCTCATCACTACCGTGATCGTGCTGCTCGGCACTATTCTCGTCGCGCTCGGAATACGCTGGGCACCGCTACTGGGGATCCTCATGAGTGGCTATATGTTGTATGTCTTCCTGATCAAAGAATCCTTTCCCGTCTATCATCTGATCCACCCTAAAGATGCGTATGGGCCAGGCAATCTGCCCGCGCTCTCGTTTGGCATTTTTGTGATCATCGTGCTGATCCTCTGGTGCGCGATAGTGGCATTAGGAGCAAGTACGGCGGCGCTGATCCAGAACTACCGCCAGGTCAAGCGGCAGAGACCCCGCTGGTTCGCCTCTACACTGACGGGACTGACGGGAGTCCTGGTCGGCGTGATCCTCATCGCCACGATCATACAGCCAACAACGGTCGTAGGTGCTGCTACCACAAGCACAAATGGGACGCCAACCGTGCATCTGGGGATCAGCAGCTTTATCCAGTCCTCCGTCACCGTTCCCAAGGGTTCGAAGCTCATCTTAGTGGATGACGGTTCATTCGAGCACATTCTGGCGAATGGTTCCTGGCAGAATGGCCAGCCTGCACCTATCACTGAGCCGGGCGCACCCACTATCAAAAGTATGCACATTAGCGGTGGTTCTGTTACAATTGGTCCGTTCGCCACGGCGGGGACTTATCACATCTATTGCAGCGTTCACCAGGGGATGACCCTGACAATCATTGTCCAGTAGGAGTGGTCCTGGTTCGTAGCTGTGTGATGTATCACGCTTGGGATGGGGCTTCTCACCGTGATACACCCCGCACAGCTACGAATGACGAACAGTGTGGTATTCTAAATGCCAGGGAAGTAGCTGGCTTATTGGAGAAGCCTTTATCCGAGACACAATGGCCGTCAGCAACGCAAGGACGGAAGGGGAGTATATGAAGAGCGAAGAGCGAACCCTCAAGCCAACAGGATACCAGCTCACACCTGGCAGGGTAAAGAAAGGCTTGGGATTGCAAACGCGCATGGCTATTTCGTATGTAGGAACAAGCCTTGTCATCGTGCTTCTGCTAGAACTTCTGGTTGGTGGACTCCTCTTTTTCGTGTTGGCGCGCTCTCCTTTCTTGGACGATGTAATCTTGCACGCGGCCAAACAGACGGCGCAGGTCTATGCGCTGCAAGCGGCGCTACAGGCGGGCGACACCGCTCTTGACCCGCGAGCCACCTTTCAGCCAGGACAACCCTCGTCGTTCACCGCACCGGATGATCTCTTTGCGAAGATCCCCTATCTCTCCGAGAGCGTCCCCTATATCGGCGCCGGTACCCGATCCGTCCGCACAGTCTCGTTTGCGCTGCTCATTGCTCCCAATGGCCGGGTGCTTGCCAGTTCCTACCCGGCGCGCTACCCGGTCTCAGCATCGGTCGCCAGATTGTTGCCCGGAGAAGCGGGGCTGATTTTCGGCGCGCTGGCGGGGAGAACGGCAAGCGTGGTGCAGGATACCACGCAGGAGCGCGTCGCCTCTGCTGCCGATACCGTCTGGAGCCGGACAAAGAGGCCGTTGGGCGTGCTCTATGTGCAGGTGCTGTGGACAACATCAAATGACCAGATTCTCTCAGATTTTGGCTGGGGCTGGCTCAGAAGCGGCATGCCCTGGTTGCTCATCATGGCTCCCATTGGGGGCATCTTTGGGGTGGTGACGACGCGGGGGCTGGTGCGACGCATCCACAGGTTAGCGAAGACCACCACCCAGTTCGCCGCTGGCCAGTATGAGCAGCGCATCCCGGTTGTCAGGAAGGATGAGGTTGGGCAACTGGAACAATCCTTTAATCAAATGGCGGAACAACTTGTCGAGAGCATGGCGCAGCGCCAGATCTTAATTGAGCAGCAGGCGCGCCTGGAGGAGCGCGCGCGCATCGAACAGGAGATGCATACCGCGCGCAACATCCAGCAAGCCCTCCTGCCCAAAGACGTGCCGGATCTGCCTGGGTGGCACATCGCCACGTATTATCAACCATCGCGCGAGGTCGGCGGAGACTTCTACGATTTCCTGCCATTTGATGACGATCGCCTGGGGATCATCATCGGCGATGCCACCGATAAGGGCATGCCGGCCGCCCTGGTGATGGCTACCACCTGCACGATGCTGCGAACCGCCGCGCTGGATACGCTCTCTCCGGGCGATGTATTAGCGCGGGTCAACGAGCTGCTCTACATGAGGATTCCGGCTCGCATGTTTGTAACCTGCTTCTATGCCATTCTCGATCCGCGCAACGGAAGCTTACGCTACGCCAATGCCGGCCATGAATGGCCGTATCGACGACACAATGGGAGCGTCTCAGAACTTCAGGCCACGGGGATGCCTCTAGGGATGATGCCAGGGAGCTGCTACGACGAGCAAGAAGTGATCCTGGCGCCCGGAGAGAGCGTCCTCCTGTATAGCGATGGCCTGGTGGAGGCGCATAACACACGGCGTGATATGTTTGGGTTGCCCCAAATCGCGGCACTGGCCGGCACACAACCGGGCGGCACAGCGCTCATCGATGACCTGCTCAGCGCGCTAACGGCCTTTACGGGTAAGGGCTGGGAGCAAGAGGACGATGTGACGCTGGTAACTCTGCATCGAGCGCCTGAAACGAGCACTATGAACGAACAACAAGAGCATCTCGATCTTCTTGTGGAAACCAGACTCGCGAGTGTGCCCGGCAACGAGCAACAGGCGCTAAAACTGGTGGCTGAGGCGGTAGATCCACTGCACCTGTCTGCTGAGCGCCTCGACAATCTCAAGACAGCCGTGGCCGAGGCCGTGATGAACGCCATGGAGCATGGCAATGGCTATCAGCCCGACAAAGTAGTTGTCGTCCAGGTCCTGGCCTCGGACGCCTCCATCGTAGTCCGCGTGCGCGACCAGGGTGAAGGCCGGCCCATTCCTGAGGCGGTGGTCGCGCCTGATCTCGACGCGCAACTGGCCGGGCTACAGAGGCCGCGCGGCTGGGGCTTCTTCCTCATCAAGAACCTGGTCGATGAGCTGAGTGTGACCAACGATGAGCATTCTCACACGATCGAGTTGATTATGCACCGGGGGGCAGAAAACGCGGGCGATCGGAAGATATAATCAGATACATCACGGATGTTTTTACAACACGCATATTCAGGAGGAAAGCTATGCCGCAAGCGAATGTCGTCATGAACGTTCGTAAAGCCAACGCGACAACCAGTGTCATCGATATTCAGGGCGACCTCTCCGCAGCCGCGGAAAATACGCTGATGGATGCCTATACCCAGGCCAGTGTCCCTACTACTCGCGTCATCGTGTTGAACTTTAGTGGGCTGGCCTATATGAACAGTAGCGGAATTGGCCTGCTCGTCACGTTGCTGATTCGCATGAACCGTCAGAAGCAGCGGCTCCTCTGTTGTGGTCTAAGCGAGCACTACCAGCATATTTTTAAGCTGACGCGCCTAAGCGATGTCATCAAAATGTACTCAACTGAACAAGAAGCCCTGGCCACCGCAGACATGCCCTGATGTGTGCAATATATAGGGGTATTCCTTGCGGGTACCCTGGCCGCCACAGCCACACCCTGATGTTGTGAACCCTGGGTGCTGGTGGGTATACATCGCACCTGTGAATGGATTCTACCGAGAGGAGCAAGCAAATGACCACTCCACCTATACTCCCCGACGGCGAAGAGAAGGAGCCGCGCGATGCAGCTTACTGGGCCCAGTTGACCTCCCTGTTGCAGGTATCGCGGGTGCCGACCGGGGCGCTCAACCTGAACGTGGAGGGCCGACAGGTGGTCGGGCCGCTGCAAGGCTTCGGCCAGATGTGGAAGAAGACCTACACGCTTCGCCTACCGGAGATCAGCATGATGCCTGCCGAGGTTATGGAGATATGGAAAGCTAACTTTGCGCGTTTCCAGCCCCGGCAAAATCGCTTTTTCCCGGTTATGAAAACTATCGAGCCAGGCGACATTGTGCTCATCAATGCCTCGATGACAGGCATGCCGCTCTCGACCGGCGTCATGGTGCTCTACGCGGACGATGAATCCTTCACGCTGATGACGCCGCAAGGACACCCGGAGTCCGGTTGGGTAACCTTCAGTGTCTCGACGGATGATGATGGCCTCTTCTGTCAGGTACAATCCATTGCGCGCGCCAATGATCCAGTGTATGAGATCGGATTTCGCACATTTGGTTCGCGTACCCAGGAGCGCATCTGGATCCATGTGATGGAGACCCTGGCGGCACACTTGCAGGCGCCGGGGCAGGTACAGGTCGACAAGACATGCGTGGACCCGCGTGTCCAATGGTCGGAGGCCAGAAACATCTGGCAGAACGCGGCGCTGCGCACAATGATTTATACGCTCGGCACACCGCTACGCTGGCTCAGGCGCGGCCGCGCGCGCCATCAGAGATAGTTCATTTCTCGCGCGAGGGGCAGCGCGCGTTGGAGGAGCACACTCGCGCGCTCGCGTTGCCCGGCATCCCATGCTTGCACCACGGCTTCAAGCATGGTGAGAAGCGTCTCTACAGGGCGTTGTTGCCTGGGCGCGAGCAGCATGCGCACATAGTCCATAGCTTCAGGTAGCCTCTCCTGAGAGAGCGCTACGTCGATTAAAGGCCACAAGCCCGTCCACTGAAAAACATAGGTATAGTGCTGGCGTTGCCACTCCTCTAGCGCAGCCCGGCCGTATGCCTCGGCCTCCTCTATATTGCCGTCTCGCCAGGCCACCCAGGCGCGATTGGCGGTGATGACACCGGTGTAGCGAGTCTCACGTTTGATAGCGGAGCGCACCTCTTCAACCTGACCGCGCTGCCTGAACACAAGTGTGAGGAACGCCAGGCTGCGTTCATGCAACTCAGCATCGCCAATCAGTTCTCCCAGGCTTACGATAGCCTGCAACTGTTCCTCTGCCTGGTCAAGCTTGCCAGCCAACAACAGGCAGTAGCCAAAGGCAAAGCGCGCCGAGCCTAGCAGGTGGAGCTGCCCTGATTCCTGACTGGCTTCCAGGGCCATGCGACAGCGAGCCAGCGTCTCTTCTGAGACCACGTAGTCAGCGCGCGCGATATCCCTCAGTGCCATATGGCGGAAGAGAAGCGCGCGCTGGGCGGCTGTCCCATGTTGCTCGATAGCTGGGCGTGCCTGCTTGATCACGCGCGTCATCTCTGGCATCCGGGCAAGCATGAAGAGAGGCTGCAATTGCTCAAGCTGTGTCTGTAGCCACTCATCTTGCCATGCTGGTTCCGACCGCATTGGGGCTTGCTCCAATATATGCTCCGCGGCACGGTAGCTCTCCAAAGCTCTTTCAGGATTGGGGGGATGCCGCCAGGTGGCAGCGATTTTCCGGTGCAGGCGTGCCTGCCGGATGCCTGCCTGCGCCGACACTGAGGTTAAGGACCGCTGGTAGGACTGCCTTGCCTCCAGGTGCTTTCCCACCACGCCGAGAACATCGCCCAGGCGCTCATACAGCGAGGCCGCCAGCTTCCACGGCTGCTCGTGCTGGTTGCGGGCAGTTGCGGCTGTCTCAAGGAGGGCCGCGGCTCGCTGAAACGCGACAATGGCTTCCGCATTTGCATAGACCCTCAGAGCGACCTCTCCGGCCCGCTGGTAGGAGAGAATGGCCTGCTCTGAGAGTCCCGCGCGCTCATAGTGGGTCGCGACCTGGCCGCTGACAGTATCCAGGTTGCCGGCGTATACCTCTTCAAGAGCTTCGGCAACGCGACGATGCAGGAAGCGTTTGCGCGCACTGCTGAGAGCCGCGTACGCCTCCGCGCGGAGTTTGCCGTGGCTAAAGTCATAGGCATCCTGGCCCTGTTCGCGTACAATGCGCCGCCGCCATAGCTCGTCCACTCCCTGCACCAGTACCTCTTCGCTCTTCCCGCTGGCGCGTGCCAGAACCGCGAAGGAGAACTCCCGGCCAATGACCGCTGCCAGGCTTGCCAGTTCGTGGGCGAGTGGGGAAAGCTGCGCGAGTCGCGCCGCCAGCACCGTTTGCACCGTGGGCGGAAGCGCCGAGGTAGATGCTGTGAGGAGAGACTGCGGGCCCTTCACATCTTGCTGTTCTCCTATGCGTGCTTGTAGCGTGCCTGCCCGCAGCATCTCTACTACAAAGAGCGGGTTGCCCTCCGTCTCGTGATACAGGTCGCTTGTCAGAGTGAGTGCAAGTTGGTGGCCCGCAACCTGTTGCGCCAGGGAGATTGTCTCGGTCGTATTGAGCGGTCCAAGCGCGATCTCTGTCAGCAGGTCGGTGCGCTGTAACGTGCCAAGGAGCGATACCAGGGGGTGGCCTGAGGGCGCCTCCTCCGCGCGCACCGTCCCGATCAGCAGCAGGTGTACGTGTGGCTCAAAACGCAACAGGTAATGCAGCCATTCCAGAGTCTCATTGTCGCACCATTGCAGGTCGTCAAGCAGGAGCAGCAACGGTTGACGCGTATTCAGCAACGCGCGTGCCAGGGCCTCAAAAAAGTGTTGGCGCTGCCATCCCTCCATCATGGGGGTAGGGTGAGGCAGGTCTGGTCGCCGTACGAGCAGTGTGGGCACGAGGCGTACTAACTCGGTGAGCCATACGTCATCGAGAGTTGCCAGGGCCGCCTGCAAGGTATCCGCGCGGAACCATGCCGCCACAGGCGCATAGGCTAGCCGGCCCTCAGCGGCATAACAGCGCGCGCTGGCGGTCGTCAGGCCCTGACGGCTCACCCAGGCCTCCATTTCCTCCGCCAGCCGTGTCTTGCCGATACCTGCATCCCCTGAGAGTATAGCCATGTGCGGGTGGCCACTTGCCGCCCTGTGCCATGCTGTCTGGAGGTGTCCCCACTCCGATTTCCGCCCGACCAGCGGCGCTCCAATGCTTCGTAGTGAGAACGGACCGGCTCTGTCCTGAGAAGAGGTATCCAGGTGCATGAGCGACTCATAGACCTGGCGCGTTGCTTCGCTCGGATTGATCGCCAGTTCGCGCTCCAAAACTGTTGCGCAGGTATGATAGACGCGCAGGGCCGCCGCGCGGTCGCCATGCTGGGCATAGAAGCCCATCAAGTGCCGGTAGGTTGCCTCATGGAGCGGATCATGACGCAGGAGGTGCTGAGCAGCCTTGATAGCGGCCTCATAGTCGCGTTCCTGTTCCAGCAGCGCCATCAAACGCTCGGCTGCCTGGAAAAAGAGTTGCCGCAAACGGTCCCGCTCAGACAGAATCCATTCCTCGTAGCAACCGGGCAGCAGATCGCCCCGATACAAATGTATTACCTGCTCTAATGCCTGTCGCCTGGCTGTGGTGTCGTGGATCTGCTCGGCCTGGGCAAGCGCTTGTTCGAGTTCCAGCACATCAAGGGTCCAGGAGGCGTGCGGGTGCGCTGGCAACCACTGCAAGCTGTGCCTATCGGCATGCAGGAAATGCTCGGACTGGGGCAGGATCTGGCGCAATTGGTGCAGCACCTTGCGCAGGTTGGAGTGTGCCTGGGACTCGGTTGAAGCGGGCCACAACAGGAATGCCAGGTGAGAGCGATCCTGCGGAGTACTTCGATGCAGCACAAGGTAGGCGAGCAAGGACTGCACACGGGAGACATTGACGGTTGTTACAGGAGTATCGCCCGAAATGAGTAGGAAGTCGCCTAGTAGATACATATGGAGGGCCGGAATCACGAGGAGCCTCCTACACAGATATACTCTCTGTTGAGTGCCGCAATTCAGCAATTGTAGCTACTATGCTATCTTAGCGAGAGTATATCATATTTGATCGGCGGCTCTAATAGACCGATCGCTGAACGGGTGCAGCGAACTCAGTCGTGGACGGCGCCTTGCAGGTCGTCTATACACGCGATCTTCACAATCTCGACGGCATAGCCGCGTTTCTTCCACTTGCCGACCCCTCTGGCCAGGCGCACATCTAAATTCAGCCGTGTAGGAGCCTCTACCAAGCCGGTAGCTGTGGTCGGAGTATGTTCAGGATGGGTAATACAGTAGGTGATATAGTACTTCATACGCTCGCTTTCTGCGGTTCCACATCGCTTGTGCCCGTTTGTGCGCATAGCAGCGCGTTTTAAAGATATTTGCCCATACGCCTATGTACCGCGCTCTCGTCGTAGCTCACCGATTCAGAGCTCAGTTGCCGCAGGTAGTTGGCAAGATGGGCACTGAATGTTACGCCTTCATACCATTCAGGATAGGTGGTATGCAGTGATTGGAAGGCCAGGGTGATGACATGTTGGGCAAATAGATTCACGTCCATGGTTGTCAGGAGGGTACGCAAATGGTGAGGGGAAGGGGCATGCCATTGGGTGGTCTCGACGCCTTCGGCTGCTGGCGCGTCATCCTGTAGGTGTGAGAGCGTCTCGGGCTCGGCGCCTTCGCGGGTATATCCTAATGCCAGGAGGGTATCCTCTGCTACATTGAGGGAGGCCCCAGATGCGCTTTCCCCCCCCACCCACTGGTGGATTGTCTGGAAGAGGTCAGCATCGTTGAGAGCGAGTAAGTCCACCTGGACCTGTTTGGCAAAGGTTCGGAACTGGCTGTTCATCTTCATGGCAAATCCTTCCTGACACCATGTTTGCATACGAGGACAAACGTGGCTGCCTGGGAAGAGCAGCTGTGATCCGTATGTATCACTCTGCGGAGGATGCATGCACCTACTCCGCAGAATGTGTGATAGCGGCTTTCTCACACCACTTTTCCCAGTGTTACGCGCTCGCGGCCTTTTTAGTTGACCAGGTTAACGGGCGCGCCGGCGTCTACGCCGCTGGGCCTCAGCCTTGCGTTTTCGCCGCGCCTGTGGATTCTCGTAATGTCGCCGCCGCCGTGCCTCTGAGAGGATGCCAGCATCCTGGACCTTTCGTTGGAACCGTTTGAGCGCAAACTCAAATGAATCGCCTGGATTCACCACAATCGCTGTCATGAAGCCTACCAGCGCGATCGACGGTCATTCGAACGACCGGTGTTTTGCGCCTGGTAACACTCGCTGCAGTACACGGGCCTGTCATCACGCGGCTGGAAAGGCACCTGGGCCTCATTCCCACAGCTCGCGCAGGTGGCGCTATACATGGGGCGTGAATCGCGGTCGCGCGAGCCACCACCACCAAACGAATCTCGCTGTCCACCACGCCCGGACTGCTTGCGCGCAGCTCGGCATTCTGGACAGCGGCCAGGGGTGTTGGTCAGGCCACGGCTGGCATAAAATTCCTGCTCACCGACGGTAAACGTGAACTCTTGATTGCAATCGCGGCAATACAGGGTCTGATCACTCAATGACATCTGTTCTACTCACTTCTGGGGTCTCCCCCTAAGAAAAAAACTCTCTGTATCGCGCAGCTTTCAATAGACCATCTACTCAGAGCAACAATGCACCATACAGTATTCTCCTAGTATACCACAGGAGTCTACCCCCCCGTTTGACAATGGTACTCCGGTACTTATGAGCCATAAACTACACTTAGAGAAACATCAATCTAACAGGTTGATCCATGATACAGGCCCTCTATGAAGAGAGCCTGTATCAGCCAGAAAACTCCCTATTTAAAGAGATTCGGCACGTTTAACGTGTAGAAATCGGCCTCAAGATACTCCAGCAGCAGGGCGAAGTTCAAGATATCTACGTCGTTCGCCAGTGTGGCGTCGGGATCTTTGCCACCATTCAGGCTGACGATGAACGGCGATACGGCCTTGACGATCTCGGACTGAGAGATGGGTTTATCGAAAGGCCCGTTCGCGCTGATGGGCTTATTCAATAATACATCCAGAAAACCGGCATGGCGCGCTTCAATGGTCAGGATCGAGCCGGCGGCGGCCAGATAGGCCTTGTTGGAGATTGCCGGAGCCGCCATCAGATAGGCGCCAACGCCAACGTTCTCTAGCACTTGCGAGAGGCCCGCGAAAGCAGTGATATCGGCTTGCTGCAAGCCCTTGAAGGTTGGCTTCGGACGTGGCTTAGCCCCAGCCTTGGTGAGGGCGCTTTTCAAGAACTCGACGTGCGCCGTCTCATCGTTCATGATCTCCATAAAGGCCGTCTTACTGTCGGCGATAGATTGCAGCGATAATGTCGAGGTACTTGTCGTTTGTGTTGGCGTGCTGCCCGTGCTGCCCGCCGTCGCTGTGGTGCCAGAGCCGCTACCGGTGTTGGTTGACCCGCCACAAGCCGCCAGCAGAACCAGCGGCGCGGCGACAACCGTCCCCATGAGCGGACCACGCAGGAATGATCGGCGTGATGTTGTCTCTGGAACCAGTTCCCCTTTCTGAGCAGGAGATGTATCGTCAGGTTGTATTGTGGCTGGCATGATTTCCTGTGTCATATAATCCTTCTTTCCGTTAGTGCGTATATCGCAGTACACATTTTTCGGCCGCCCAGCATCTTTCCCCTCCCAGCACGCGTTACGGAAAGCGCCGCGTCGATAGCTTGAGAGCTGGCTGAGCGCGGCATGCAGCGAGGCAACGTCCATGAAGCTGCCTCGTATAACCATAGTATAAGGATTGATGCAAATGAGTCTGGAGTATAGTCAGCATTCCGCCGGGACGCGATACAGCTTTTCTCCCGCGTGCGGCACATAGAGCAGTCCCTCGTCCTCGCGATCCTTCCACTCTCGTGGGTCGATGCTGCGGGGGTCCAGGTAGCCCAGGTTGATGCGGCGGCAGCGCTCTTCGGGGATGCCGGTCGCTAAGGTCACGTGGATGCGCGGTGTCTCGGTGTTGGTCCCGGCATCGTAGGTCCCGCCGCCCTTGACGTGCGTGCTGTGGGCCTTGATGGTTCCGGGTACATTCTGGAAGCGTGTGGGCTGCTTGAGGAAGTAGTCGCGCACATGGTAGCCTACCTCGTCGATGAGGCGGCCGTGGGTATAGGAGATCTCGGTCAGGTGGGGGGCGTAGATAATCACTTCGCCGCCATCGGCGACCGCGGGCTCGGTTTTGTACATGGCCTTGGCGGCGGTCCACAGGTCGTCGTAGATCTCCGCCGGAGCGGCCAGGACGCGTTGGAAGGTGTGTGGCTTGGTGATGATATTGAGGCTGGCGGAGAGATCGGCGGCGGCGTTGAAGGTCTCTATGCAGTCGCCGGTGTAGAGACCGTGCAGCGCGGAACCCTGCAACACCAGGCAGATCGAGAGCAGCGGGCGCGGCACGCACTCCGCCGCCCGGTGGATCACGCGACGGATGGGTGTATCCTTCACGCCAATGGTGTGCATGCTGGTGACGAGCGCGCCCAGCCAGTGGGTGAAGTTAATGATCTCCGGTCCGGCAATGCCGGGGAAGAGATATTTTGCGCCGCCTGAGAAGCCGGCCACCTCGTGGGGGAAGACGGGTCCGCAGATAATCAGGTGGTTGTACTCGAAGATCAGGCGGTTGAGCACAATGGGTACCTCCTCTGCCAGCAGCCCACCGGTCAACTGGCTGGCTTCAGCGCGTGGGATGGTGCCGATGTGCCGCAGCCAGGATGGCTGGTCCCAGTGATGGTTGAAGATATGCACATTGGGATAGCGTTCTGCGCGTTCCACCGCCGGGACCCCCACGAGCCGGTCAATGGCCTCCTCCTCCATGGGCTGGTGCGTTCCCAGGGCGATCAGGTAGTCCAGTTGCGCGACTCGTGATCCCAGGCGTTCATAGAGGAGACGGAAGAGCAACGGGATGGGCGCGGTACGCGTGCCATCGGGGATCAGCACCAGGACGCGCTTGCCGTCCAGGGGCAGCGGGTCGAGCGTGCGCAGCAGCACCTGCTGGACATCGTGTTCAGTAAGGACTTTGTCGGGCGTACCCTGTCCTATCAGCATGCTCTCTTCTCCTGTCTGTTAGACGCCACCGAAGGCCGCGAAGCCGCCATCGACCGGCACGACGATACCTGTCACGAAGGTCGAGGCGGGACTGACCAGCCACAGGAGCGTGCCGAGCAGGTCTTCGGCTTCTCCCAGGCGCGCCATAGGGGTGTGCGCGATGATCGTTTGCCCGCGCAGCGTCATGCCCCCACTCTGAGCGTCGGTGAGCAAGAAGCGATTTTGCTCGGTCAGGAAAAAGCCGGGCGCGATGGCGTTGACGCGTATCGCGGGGTTGTACTCCTGCGCCATGTGAACGGCGAGCCATTGCGTGAAGTTGACCAGCGCACCCTTGGCCGCGCTATAGGCCGGGACGCGTGTCAAGGGCCGCAGCGCGCTCATGGATGCGATGTTCACGATGCAGCCGTTGCCACGCTGCGCCATGCCGCGCCCAAATACCTGGCAGCACTGCACGGTCCCCAGGAAATTTACATCGAAGACCGCGCTGACGGCCTGGATATCCAGGTCGAAGAAGGACTCATCGCCGCTCGTCGTGGCGCGGGGATGGTTGCCGCCCGCGCCGTTCACCAGGATATCGACAGGCCCAAAGGTCGCCTGCGCCTCTTGTGCCGCCCGTTCAACGGCGTCCCGGTCCAGCACATCGCAGGCAATGCCCAGCGCGAGACCGCCAGCGGCGCGAATGGTCTCGACGACCGGGCTGGACGCCTCGACGTGCCGGCTAACTATCACGACCTTCGCGCCCATGCGCGCCAGGTACGCCGCCATGGCGCTTCCCAGCGCCCCGCTGCCGCCGGTAATCACCGCCGTCTGGCCGCGTATATCAAATAATGTATCCATCTCTATCTTAACCTCTAAAGTATAAGATCCCTGTTGCTGTTAGAATGTGACAATCAAGAAACGCTCCTTAGCCCCCAAACGGCTTGAGATGGCGGTAAAAATGCTGCTCCAGGGTCTCATAATACATATCCTCGTGCGCCTGAAGCCGGGCAAGGATCGCGGGTCCGAAACTGCCCAGGACCGAGCCGAAGGTAACGTGGAGTATCTGGCGCGCGTTATTGTCATCCAGCAGCCCTACCAGCGCTGCATCCGGCAGGCTGGCGAGCGCGGGGACGCGGCTGACTTCGGCCGAGACGTGGTACGAGGCGCGATCGCGGGAATAGTGCTCACAGGCGCAGGCCACGATCTCGCGGAACAGGACTGGGCGCACGCGCGCGATGACGCGCAAGGCCTCGACGTAGCTGGTGCCGGCAGTTTTCAGGTGAACCAGCCCTCCGGTGGCAGCGACGATCAGCGGATAGACCTTAAACTTGTCGGAGCCGGAGTGCAGGCTCAGCTTGTAGGGTCCCAGGGCGCGCGCGATGGCCGCG
>JALYVR010000040.1:0-3261 GCA_030853145.1 Chloroflexota bacterium
GTCTCGATCTGGTCGATGAGCGAGGGGTCCACCTGCCTGACCTTGACGCGCCCATCGTAGGGATTGACGAAGAAGCGCACGAACTGCTCGCCATATAGCGCCAGCTCGGTACATAGATCATAGACACGCGTCTCCATATGGTTGTCAGGCTCGTGCCAGAAATCTAGCAGCACCCGCTGCACCTCCGGCTCGCGCGCCGCCACGGTGACGCCCTTGCCCATGACGAAACTGGTGGTGATCTCGATGATGGCAAAGGCCAGCGGGTTGGCGTTGTAGGCCTCGTAACACTGGTTGTGCAACTCAAGGTACGTTGAAGGAATGACATCTTTCTGGTACCAGTTATCGGAGAGACGCCGCCAGAAGTAGTCTTCTTCGCTGCCAGTGGCCAGCCTGCCCCAATACCAGTCCTCCTGGGTAGGGCTGGATGCCATGGCGGTGGGGTTGATCTGCTCTTGAATGCGCGGCGCGGCGCCATCCGCTGTCGATGCTGGTTGCAGCCAGCGGAGAAATGCTGGAAGAGGCATAGTGGACTCCTGAAGTGAGGTTGTGACGAAGGTTGTGGCTATAAGAAGACGAGGAACGGCTAAGGAGAGGAGGCAAAAGCGACGGTTGTGGGTACGCGTCACCACTTGTTAACAAGTATACCCACAAGCAAGCTAGCTGTCAAGTCCGGGGTGAAGCTGATGGTGGATATTAAAGTATGCACTTTTATGATTATTGATCTGCTACGAGAAGCCAGACTATAAAACGGGGTATGACCATTGACAAATCAGTGCCGACTGGAATAGCTTGGAGAAAAGCAAGTGCGAACTCTTTTGCTTCTACAAGAGGAAGATTTTCGAAAATTCGGTCTTGTAGATAAGCAATCTGACGCGGAATGCCAAGCTCCGTCTCATAGCGAATGTGTTCCGCTCCGTGAATTACGCAACCTATAGCACAACCATGTCCGCGCTCCCAATACGTGCCTTGAGTGATCTCGTCGGCAGCAGCATGTGCCTTCACGCGTGCCACATATCGATCCTTAATGATAGGATCATTATGAAATGCCAACATGGATTCGTGTTTCCTTTCTTTTTCGATTCTGCCAGGGCATTGGAGGTTGAGGAGGTGACAGGTGTTTCCTCCTGATCCAGAATCTGTCGCACAAAGCGAGACCCAGGTTGAGGCCACGGACCTGGGGAGGCCTTTCGCATTTGGCAAGGTCTCAGAGAAGTTCATACAGGGGAAACGGATATTTTCATTCCACATACGCACCTGGATGACTATTGCCACTGTTGTGGGCATCGTAGTTCTGGGAGACATCGTTATGGGGAATGTATGGTATCAACCAAAGAAAGGACAAGTAAACGCCTTACCGCACATTCAGTATCCCATCTCATTGTCTGTCGCTAATGGAGTCTGCTATGTGACGGCAACGAATGGCGTTGTGACGGCACTTCGGGTCCGTGATGGATCGCTGCTTTGGCGCTATACGGGTGCGAAGACAAATGAAGCATCAGCCACGGTCATCGATGGGGTCGCCTATCTTGGCCCACGCTACTCTAGCGACCCAACTGCCACGACTGGGACCGTAGAGGCTTTGCGGGCCAGCGATGGAGTCCCACTCTGGTTTCGCACCCTTCCCAGAGATTCTCGGACGTTCTTCCACCTCATAGTGGTGAACAGTGTCGTCTACATCCGGTCAGTAGCGAACACCATCGATGCTTTCCGGGCCAGTGATGGGTCTTTGCTCCGGCACTACATGGCGCAGACTCCTATTGCCTCAACGGCTACTGATGGGACGGCCTTCTATCTACTGACCCGAGATGGTCATCTCTCTGCACTACGCGCACGTTCCGGTTCTACAATCAGGATGTCTACCATGCGTATCCCTCCTCAGTCATCCATCTCAGTCGTGGCAGATGGCATGATCTTCATCACGCTGCACAGTGGCTGTATAGAGGCGTTACAGGTGAGTACGGGTGTTTTGCTTTGGCACGCTTCCCCAGACGTGTCCGCTTTGGCGTTGTCTCCACAACCATTCGTTATCAATGACGTTGTGTATGCCCTGACCCAGGATGGTCATCTCTTCGCACTACATGCACGTTCCGGTTCTACGATGTGGTACAGCACGCTTTCGATGCGCGACGGACCTCCTAGTCTGTTTGCGTTAGGGGATGTAATCTACATTGAGACGGCCGATGGCAGCGTGGACGCAATGAGCGCACGCTCTGGCTCCGTCCTCTGGCATCATCAAGGTGATGCAGAAGTGTGGGAGTTGCTGACGGTCACGGAATCCGAGGTCTATCTGGCCTCCATCGCTGGCATGAATGAGCTTAGAAGTATCACAGCCTCTGGCACTCTACTCTATCTACGCATGCAATGCAAGTCATAACAGCGGAGCCGGAGAATCCGGTCTTGCTTTCCCTGCAAGATGGAAGTATCAATGCTTTACATGCCGATAGTGACTCTTTGCGCTGGCACCATACCATGAACAATTAACACATGCCTTTCCTTCTCAGCCATGTAATGTATCAAGTAGCATGGAGATGAGACCTCCGCATAATATGCTGGCTCATCCGCATAGTTGATGAAGAACGTCCGTTCTTCCCTAAAAATGGGCCATTTAGCGGCGTTTCTTGCCCTTTCAATCAGGTGTTGGTATTCTTCCTTCATACCTGAAGAAGAGATGGAAGGATACCCATGCGCGATGGCAAAGCCCACCTTGCTTCCCGACCCCACTTGCTTGCATTTAAAGCTCCTTGATGCCTCCGAGACGACGATTATTGCTGTAGTTACGACCACCTCAGAAGAGGCTCCATGCCCGCTTTGTCATCGCCGTTCAACGCGGATTCATTCGCGTTACCTGCGCACCGTTGCGGACCTGCCCTGGATGGGCTGTGCAGTACGCCTGGAGTTGCATGTTCGCCGCTTCTTTTGTACCAATCAGGAATGCACGAGGCAGATTTTCACCGAACGGCTCCCCAGTGTGGTTGCTCCTTATGCTCACAAGACGCTTCGGCTCACTGATGTCTTCACCCTGATCGGCTTTGCTCTCGGCGGGGAAGCAGGCAAGCGCCTTGGAGCAGGCATGGGCCTCTCGACCAGCCCTGATACCTTGCTCCGGCTCATTCGCGCCCAGCCGGAGGAGCCGGTTCCCACGCCTCGGGTTCTGGGAGTGGATGACTTCTCGTTTTGCAAACGCAAAACCTACGGAACAATCTTATTGGATCTCGAACGGCGGATCCCCATCGATATTCTGCCTGATCGGGAGGCTACGAC
>JALYVR010000040.1:3271-14496 GCA_030853145.1 Chloroflexota bacterium
TGGCTGAAGGACCATGAAGGCGTGGAGATTATCAGCCGGGATCGCGGTGGCCCCTACGCGGAAGGAGCCAGGAAAGGCGCACCAGACGCGCAACAGGTGGCTGACCGCTGGCATTTGCTTGCCACCCTTTCGGATGCCCTGAAGACCTTTTTTGCAGGCAAACAAGCCCAACTCAAAGCGCTGGTACAAAAACCGCCAGAGACGTTTTCGGCGGAAGAAGAGCAACACCTCCCTGCCTGGTACAGCGGCCAGACCAAACGCAAGACCAAGATATACGATGCTCACCATCAGGAACGTGTTGAACGCTACCACAAAGTTCGTGAACTTCATGCGCAGGGAGCTGAACTTACGCTGATTGCTCATCAAGTAGGCATCTCTCGCACGACGGTGAACACGTATCTGAACATGGAGCATCCTCCTGCACGCAAGACGGGCAAGCGGAGTGGATCAGTGATTGATCCTTACAAAGAATACATCGTGAAACGGTGGAACGATGGAGTAAGGAATGCTCAACAGGTCTATCGCGAGATCAAGGAGATGGGCTATCCTGGCTCCGACCAACCCATTCAGCGCTATTTTGTACAATTTCGCGGCGAGAAAGATCACCGGAAGTTTAAGCAGATTGATCCAACCCAGGAAACGCCTGTGAAAGTGCCACCGAAGCGTCCTCCAACGCCTTCGCAGGTGGCTCATTGGATCACCTTTAAGGAAGAGCAGCGCCTGGAGTGGCAAAAGAAGTATCTCGCCCAGCTCTGCGAAGCCGATCAGGAAATTCGAGAAGCCAATGAACTGATTCAGGAATGTACGAGCCTGCTGCGAGAGCGAAAAGGGGAATGCTTTGATGCCTGGTTGGAAAAAGTGGAACGGCAAGGAATTGCGGAACTGCGTGGCTTCGCACAATCGCTGAAAAAGGATTATGACGCGGTGAAATCTGGACTCACGCTCAAATGGAGTCAAGGCCCTGTAGAAGGGCATGTGCATCGCTTGAAGCTGATCAAGCGTCAGGCATATGGTCGAGCAAGCTTCCCGATGCTACGCAAGCGGGTGCTGCGTTGCGGCTAGAAAGACCACTCAAGGGAGACACGTCCCCGAATCATCAACTATGATACTGCTGGCGAACCCTTTAGACAAGCACAGATTGAGCGTGATTTCGGAAATAACACCAGCACGAAACGAGAGTTCGCCAGCAGTATCAACTATGCGGAAGAGCCAGCATGTTATGCGGAGGTCTCGCACGGAGATTACTAGCCTGCCCCTTGCTCCACCTAATCAGCTAAATGCCCAACATCAACATACACATCTTTGACTTTCTTGAAAGGATACACTTCTTTCTTGGCGATTCTTGGATCCAGCATTTGCTTTATGGCATTGTGTTTCTCCAGAACGTCGCTCAGCGCCAGCTTCTCACCATTCTTCAAATGGAACGTGCAGAAGTTGGTAAAAAAAGGTAAAAAGCCTGGCGCATAGACGACTTTTTCGATCTGCTCCCAACAGATGATATCAAGTGAAGAGTGAATAAAAATCAAGCCCTCAGTGTAGATATGCAGGCGCACATTGCGTGAAAGAATACGCGGGAGGATGAAAAATAGGGTGAAAAGAGCCATACCGATGAGGTACCGGAAAGGCTGTATGCCGCTTTGTGGATCAAGTACAGGGAGTAGTACCACAAAAAATACCCAGCCAAGATGCTTCAAGGTAGCTTTCTGGGGCAGGCTACGGAAACCTGAGCGATACGTGCCAAGCGGCTCCCCCAGGTGGTACTCTGCTCCCAATGTCTGCGCTTCAGCAAGATCTTTTGTCGCCAGATACTGTCTCCGCTCTTGATAAAGCGATTTCGCGGCCTGCTGGCGTTCTCCCTGCTCGTTTTTGGAGCGTTCAACCTGGCGTTCGAGATCCACAGCCTGCTCAGAGTCTTCAGGGGATCTGGCAAGTTGGGCTTTGAGTTCAATTTCCTCGGCAAGTAGCGGGAGGTCAGTGATATAGTTGCCTAAGATGATATCCTCTCTATTGGTATCCAGTAAGGACACCACATACGGCAAATTCGTGTCCTTGCGGTCGATTCGCGTGATCTCTTCCCAGCGCACAGCCTCGCTTGAAGAGGGGGTATGTACGATAAAACCCGACTCGCATATGTAGACGGTCATCTTGGGCGCTCGCAGGATGAGAATCAAGTCAATGAGCGCGACTAACACGATGACAGATATACAGATACCATAGAGGAATAAATCAACTGCTCTAAAGCGGAAATGACTTTGTATAAACACAGGAATCATGAGAATAAGAGAAATGATGACCAGCACCCATGCCGATGATTTTATTTGCTCCCGTTTGTTTGTGCCATAGGCCCTGATTGGTGCGCCCAGGTGATACTCAGCCGCCAGTTGATATGCTTCGTCTGATAAGTGTGCCACTATCATCCTTGATCCTCCAGAAGTTCCTCTTATCAATTATAACGGACCTGGCACATTTTTCTCAAACACCGGCAGGAGCATCTTCTCATCTTACTGATCAGGCGTTTTTGTTTCATGCTTCCCTGTTGCGCTTCTATCCTCAGAGCGTGTCTGGATAAACCAGATAAGCACCACTCCTGCCGTCAGCCCGATAAGCACGCCGACGGCACTGATCGGCTGCTGAAGATTGATCCCGGCACTGATTAACGCGATCAGGGCCACCAGCGCGAGAACAACCAGGCTCACGCCCAAGCCATACCTCGCATAATACACCCGCTCTTCCGGCTCAATTGTAATCTGTGCCTGCTCCTTATGGAGACGCGCTTTATAGATCATGGAGACTCCCATGGCCGCCACCACTCCTACCACAAACGTGGCAACCTGAATGTTATTGTAGAGAGCCGAGATCATGTCTTACCTCTTTTGCATGTGTCATTCTATCGTCAGACTGCGGTTCTTATTATGATTACCATTGACAAGAATAACACATCCGAAAAGTATAAGCGCCCTCTTATTCCTGAGCTTTTACCTGTCTCTATACTGCTTGTGTACAGCTTTTACTGCGCCTACAAGCGGACGACCAGACATAGCATTTATGTTTGAGTAGCAGTTGCCTATGGATTCCAGCGCCATCCCTCACAAACGGCCAGTAAATCCGTACATTTCAAGGCATGAGCATCAAGCGTGCTCTACCTCTGTATTGCTTGTAAAGGAGATAGCATGTCCAGACGATTTGTACTCTTTATCGTGGCTATTGCATCGGTAGCCATTGTTGTGTCGGTCGGACTATTTGTGGTAAATAGAGGAAGCTTTGTGAGTCATAGCACACAGGCCAGTGATCAGATTGTGGTCCATGTTATTGAGCATTCCAATAATGATGTAGTGGTTGATACTGGCGCCAAAGGTGACACAGTGGGTGACCTGCTGGTGTTCGCGAATCCTCTCTACGATGCTGCTGATAAAAAACAGATAGGTACCGACAACGGAAGCTGTGTCCGCACGATAGCCGGGCAGTGTTCACGGATGCCCTGAACTATGGGCATCCGCGTGGCTGCGTCACGAAGTTGAAGGGCATCACCCGTTCCACCCGTTCGGGGAAGGTTGACAATGCGCGAGATATTGTCCCAGGGCGTGTAGAGGGTGTAGTAGAGACTGTAATAAATAAGGCCATCCGGGGAAGAGGTGAGGCGAGCTATGCCGTAGAGGCGTGCCATGACGAAGGTGAAGATGGCGATGCCAAGCAGAATCAGGCAGGCTATGAGGACTCTAAAGAGAGAGAAGCCTTGTTTTATTAATATTTCTAGCAGCACTACTATTGCTATAAAGGCGTAGCTACCACTCAGAACAGGGACGATGAAGGGAGGATTGATTTGATAGGTTTTCTGATCGGGACTGGCAGTGGTATGCTCCGGAGTGTTGGTCGTTTCTGGCATGATAATAGCTCCTATTTCCAGGCTATACATAGTACTATCGCTACAAACAGACGCTCGAATTTCATAGTGTACGAGTGAGTTACACGATGTCGAACTTCCTCATCCTGGTTCCTCCTGTCTTCTTTCCTGTATTTTACACGGCCCTCCTGTCTTGCGGGGTACATCTTGCGTCATGATTTATCCTCATGATTACTCTCCACTAAACCTGGCTTAACATGCAGGTGCTACCCTTAACTATGGATAACACAACTATCGAGTAAACGCTAGAGCCTATAAGGGACCAGGGAAGCACATCATGCGAGTAGCAATCATCACTGAGAATTTTCTGCCGAAGCTGGACGGGGTGACACGCACCCTGGCACGATTACTGGAACACCTGCACATGCAAGGACACCAGGCCATCCTGCTGGGGCCTGAAAACGGGATGGACTACTATGCCGGCGCGCAGATCGTTGGCACGTCCGGCGTTCCGCTGCCATTCTATCCAGAACTCAAATTTCATTTCTTTCGCCCGCTGTTTATTCGCCGCCTGAACGAATTCCAGCCGGACATCGTCCACCTCGCTGACCCCGTTGTGCTGGGGGCGGCAGGACTGGCGGCGGCGCGTTTCCTCAATAAGCCCGTGGTTTCCTCCTACCATACCAACCTTGCCGCATACTGCGGTCATTTCGGCTTCCCTATGCTCACCCAGCCCATGTGGACATACAATCGCTTCATTCATAACCAGAGCGCGCTAACATTTTGTCCCTCGCCCTCAACGGCCTCCATGCTGCACACACAGGGATTTGAGCACGTACGCATCTGGCCACGGGGCGTCGATACCGCGCTCTTCCAGCCGTCAAAGAGAAGCACGGAGTTGCGCGCGTCCTGGCTGGCCGGCCAGAAGGACGCAGATACCAAAGCTGTGCTGCTGTATGCAGGTCGCATTTCATGGGAAAAAAATCTGCACCTGCTTACACAGGCCTATCGCGCTATGGATCACGACCGCGCCCACCTCGTGCTCGTCGGCGATGGGCCAGCCCTGAAAGAAGTGAAACAGGAGCTTGCCGGTCTGCCGGTGACCTTCACAGGCTACCTGCAAGGTGAACAACTGGCGGCGGCATATGCCTCGGCCGACATCTTCGCGTTTCCTTCGACCTCCGAAACCTTCGGGCAGGTGGTATTGGAGGCCATGGCCTCGGAGCTACCCGTCGTGGGAGTGCTTGCGGAAGGGGTATGCGACCTGGTGCAGGATGGCAGCAGCGGCTTTCTGCTGGATGTGGCTGGACTCGATGCAGAAGAGCAGGCGCGGAGCTATCGCATCCGCCTGGAGCACCTGGTATACAATGCCCCCCTGCGCTCTACCATGAGTCAGGCCGCGCTGAAGGAGGCGCGACAACGCTCCTGGTCAGCCGCCATGCAGTGTCTCTTTGACGGCTACCACGAGGTCATAATGGATGCGCGGCCCCTGGTCGCCGCGTGAGTGCCACGCCCTACGAGACGGCCCCACGACCATGGCCTTAGCAGCGAATCTTTCCAACAAGTAGAATATAGAACGCACTGAAACCTATGATCCCCAAGCCTGTGCCTATCAGCAATGTCTCGACCGATTGCCGCCAGAACCAGGTCAGCAAGCAACACACAATGAGAAGCACAAACGTGCCGGAGAGCCATATGGTCCCATTGCGTACCATCTGTTGTGCTTGTATAGTTGATAACTCTGGCTGTGCTTGCGCCAAAAAGGGCTGTTTCCAGCCTCTAGAGATGAGGAAGACGCCTTTGGCACCCAATAGAGCCAGCAAGAGGTCTACGGACTGGAAGTGGTCATACACAAATTGCAGCATTGGCTTCCTTGCTCTCTTACGACGGAAGGCCAAACCGGTACACCTTGCTATCGTGGGACCCGACGTACACCGCGCCATGAACCACCGTCGGCGACGAGCGCACCTCGCTGCCCGTCGTGTAGGACCAGAGCTGGTTTCCTGAACTGGCATCGATGGCATAGAGATGGCCATCCGAACACCCGCTATACACCACACCGTCGGCTACCATTGGCGAGGACTTGAATGTGCAGCCCGACGCAGGTGTGAATTTCCAGTTTACGTTACCCCCCGTGAAGGAGTAGAGTATGCCATCTGTCGAGCCTACATAGACGGCGCCGTTGACCACCGCCGGCGAGGAGAGAATAGCATTGTTCGTGATAAAGTACCAGTTCATGGTGCCGGTACTGGCATTCAAGGCATAAATCTTTTTATCCAGTGAGCCAATATACAGCATGCCATCCGAGATGGCCGGCGCGGAGTCAATTGCGCCTCCGGTAGGATAGGACCAGATTTTCTGGCCCGTCTTCGCATCGATGGCATACATATTGTTATCGTATGAGCCTACATACACGACCCCGTTGACCACCGCCGGCGAAGATACCACCTGGTTCCCGGTGGGGAATGCCCAGATTTTCTGGCCCGTCTTCGCGTTGATGGCATAGACATCGCGATCATACGAGCCTACATATACGACCCCGTTGACCACTATCGGCGAAGAGAAGATATTGCCCTTCGTGGGGAATTTCCAGTCTTGCTTGCCGGTCGCCGCGTCGATGGCATACAGATTATGGTCAAACGAGCCTATGTAAACCACGCCGTCAGCCACTGCCGGCGAGGAGCCAATGACATCCCTGGTGGGAAATGACCAGAGCATCTTGCCTGTGGCGGCCTTCAACGCGTACAGCTTATGGTCATCCGACCCAATGTAGACGTTACCATCGACCACCGCCGGCGAGGAATTGATCTGACCTCCCGTGGGAAACGCCCAGTCCAGCGCGAGGCGCGAAACATTGGCAGCGGTGAGCGTATGCTCGTCGGTATTAAAACGCGTATGCTGCGGGCTAAAGCCGAACATCGTAGAGTCGCCCCGTTGCGCCGTAACGACAACTGTCGGGGTTATGCCATGATGCGGCGTGGAAGCAGTCGGGGTGCTCCCACCTATGGTTTGAGATGCGTGCCCCTTCAAGTAAAACACGCCAAAGCTGCCTACCAGCACGAGCAATACCAGGGCCACCAACGACAGCACGCGCCCCACAGGTGGACCCTTGCGCGCAGACGCAGGCGGGCCACCTGGTCGTGGTGTCAGCAACGGAGCTTCCCACGCGCGGGCCTGCGTCTGCTCTGGCGCGCTCGCGTCGGATATAGGGCCACCAACCACAGGCTCCAGCGAAGGCAGCACAAGAGGCGGCTGCACGGCGCGTGGTGGCGTTGTCTGGCCGGCAACTTCCATTGTGGCGCCGCTATCCTGATCCATGCCGGCACTCTCATACGTGTGCCCAGAGGGCGTATTCACCCCCGATTGGCCGGAGGATAGCGGCGCTTGCGACAGCGATCTGTGAAACGGTGGCACTAGCGGTTCGGCCGTTATCAATGTAGGCGCCTCCTCAGCCGCACGTGCCAGAGCCTGCGCAAAGGCGGCTACCGTAGCGAAACGCGCCTGCGGATCTTTGGCAAGCGCGGTCATCACCACCTTTTCAACATTGATGGACACCTCCGGTACACGCTCCCGCAGGGGCGGCGGCGGCGTCATGGTCTGCTTGACAGCAATCTCGGTGAACGACCCCTGAAAGGGCCGCTCGCCACAGAGCCACTCGTACACCACGATACCCAGCGAATACTGGTCGCTCGCCGGGCGCGGATGGGATTCGATCTGTTCAGGGGCCATGTAGGCGATGGTGCCCGCGATATCCTGCGCCGTCTGTAGGCGCGAGGTCTGGGAGATCAGCGCGATCCCGAAGTCGCTCAGCAGGGCATCATTATCGCGCCCCAGCAGGATATTTTCCGGCTTGATATCGCGGTGAATCACGCGCTGATCGTGCGCATATTGCAGAGCGCCCGCCACCTGCCCGGTATATTTGACGACAGCGGAGAGCGGGAGTCGCGTGCCGCGCGGATAGAGGTTGCGCAGGGTGCCGTTGGGAGCATAATCCATCACCAGGTAGGGCGCGGCATGTTCCAGACCAAAATCAAAGACGCGCACAATATGCGGATGCACCAGGTGCGCAATCGTGCGCGCCTCGGTACGAAACTGATCTACATCGCTGCTCTCAATCCGCAAATTGAGCACTTTGATAGCCACCATCGTCGCAAGATGAACGTGCTCACCCAGGTAGACCTCAGCAAAACCGCCCTTCCCCAGCAAGCGCAGCAGGCGATAGTTACCAAGCTGCTTTCCTGTCAAGGGTCCATCCTGCTCTGCCATCAACGTGTCTCCTTGCATAAAAAAATGAGGCCCGATATAGCGCATTCGCCCCCCGTGCCCGAAGAGGTTATTGCCCATGTAGAGATTCCCACTTCCGTAGGGGCCCGCTCGATCGCGTTCGCTCCCGCCTGAAGAGGTACGCTCCCCATTGTAGAGGAACCTGCTATGCAAGTCAAGACACAATTCTGTCGTCCCGTCGCGCGAAATATGCTCTGCTCACCGTTATTCATAATACAGGGAGAATCTGGCAGACCCTCCCTTAGCAGGAAGAGGACAGACGCCATGATATGCACAAACAGCAAAAGCGAGATCGCGCAGCTACGTAGGAAGATCGAGACAGAGCTTGAAGCCATGCGCCAGGGCCTCTATGGTTACGCGGCGGGCAGCGCGCGCCATGAATTCATTCGCGCGCGTATGGAGAATGTCGGCGCCTACCAGGAAATGCTCGCGGAACAGATCGGGGAGGATGAGGCCACACAGGTGCTGTGCCATCTCTATGTCGCTATTATCGACGCATGAAGGTGTCAAGAAGTGAGTTCGCGCTTCAACCAATCGAGGGCTCTCCCGGCGCGCGACATACGCCTGGCCGCGCTGGTGATGCTGGCCTGCCGTATATCCACGCCCTCCAGGGCCTCCACCAGCGCGAAAACCGAGGGGTAGCGCTCCATAGGGTTGAGGGCCAGGGCGCGCAACACAATATATTCTAGCGCCAGGGGGATGTGCTCATTGAGCAGGTGCGGCGCGATCAGGTCTAACTCCTCGTCGCCCGGTACCAGGTTAGCACTCTCCTGCGGGACGCGTCCACCCTCGCGCAGCACCGCCGCCTGACGTCGCACTACCGCGGCTGGCGCGTAACGGGTGAGCAGCATATACACCAGCGCGCCGAGCGAGTACACGTCTGAGCGCTCGCTGTATATGCCGCTGAGCATCTCAGGGGCCGCGAAGACGTTATCGGCAACCAGGCAAGGCGCGGGAAATATGCGGTTGCAGCGCTCCTTTGCCGGTGGCAGGGACGGGACCACGGGCCAGAACTGGGGCGGCGGCGGCCAGGAGATCAGCAGCACGGGCGCCCACTCCGCCGTACACTCCACGTCCACCAGCACCGTTGCGGGATCGAGGTCACCCAACATGGCGCCCATGCGATGCAGCTTCGCCACAATGCGGCAGAGTTGTATGCCCCAGGCGAGGGTTGTCTCCATGGTTAACCAGTCCGGCCAGTGCTGCCCCAGCAGGAGATCGGCCAGCGACACAGCCAGCGCGTGCTGCGGCCCCCGCGCTCCCCGCAGTTGCATCACCATATAGTGCCGCTCGCCTTCTATGCGCACCCGATCACCGGCGCCGGGCAGGCGCGGAGAGCCTAGTACCATGGGCGACACAAACTCCTCAAACGCGGCCCGCTCCACCTGGGCCACGATGTGCGGAGCGAGGCCGCTCAGGTCCAACTCCCGAATAACCACCAGCGGCGCCTGCTCTTCATCATATTGCACGCGGCCGCGCGCGGCCGACAGCCGCCGGGCCAGGTACAGGCGCAACCGCGGCCTCCGGTGCAGCAATCGCACCAGGCGATAGCGCCCCCCTAGAATAATCCGCGCTTCCTCTTCTTCCATATCACCACCCATACCGCTCCACCCCGTTTCTTCCATGCTCCTCGCTCTGCCTGCTAGCCCTCAACGGAATGCCTCTGCTGGCACTCTGTGAAGCAACGATCATCACGTTACTATATGACGAACAGCTATTGACTGGCTTAACACAACAGGACTTAGCGAACCGGGGCGCAGGCCAGCGGCGCCCCTACACGAAAATATATGGATGTCGATGTCGGGCAGGCCCGGAAAGCCTGTTTGCGACTGTGTGACCCGTTTCGTGTAGGGGTGCCGCTGGCCTGCGCCCGGTTCGCATACGCGGTTCGGGGAGCAAAGGGGTAGCACATCAGAGAGTTGACTTTTCCCAACGAATTGCGTAGGATTATAGAAAGTGGCTTCCTATCTTATTTGTTCAGCCCACAAAGGAGAAACGCCATGCTTACGCGCAAAGCGCGAAGGGGCCGTTCCTGGCTCCTGCTCTTGCTCATCCTCCCCTTTATCGCTATGCTCTGGCCGCCCTTTTACAACATGCTGACGCCAGACCTGGCCGGTATCCCTTTTTTCTACTGGTACCAACTGCTCTGGATTGTCATCACCGCCATCCTGACGGCCATCGTCTACGCCGCGGACGCGTAGATACGGCCGTCCCCATGCCGCCGACGGCATGGGTGCTATCCTCGCATTCACTTTATAACGATCTATCGTGAAAGGGGTAGTTTACTATGGTCAACTGGGTAGAGTTAAGTGTCTTTATCTTTTTCTTCCTGCTGGTCACCATTCTCGGCTTCCTGGCCGCGCGCTGGCGCCGGGGCGACCTGAACCAAATCAACGAATGGGGGCTGGCTGGCCGCCGCTTCGGCACTGTCGTCACCTGGTTCCTCCTGGGCGGTGACCTCTACACCGCCTACACATTCATCGCGGTGCCCGGCGCTATCTTCGCCGGCGGCGCCCTGGGCTTCTTCGCCGTCCCCTACACCATCCTGGTGTATCCGCTGATCTTCCTGCTGATGCCCAAGTTCTGGTCGGTGGCCAAACAGCACGGCTATGTCACGGCGGCAGACTTTGTGCGCCACCGCTTCGGCAGCAGCCTGCTCGCCCTGGCCGTCGCGCTCACAGGTATCCTGGCGACCATGCCCTACATCGCCTTGCAGATGTTCGGCATCGAGGTCTCTATCGCGCAGATGGGCGTACCCGTCGAGCTGGCGCTGGTCATCGCCTTCCTGATCCTGGCCGCCTACACCTACACCAGCGGCCTACGCGCCCCCGCCATGATCGCGCTGGTGAAAGATGTGATGATCTTTATTGTGATGTTCGCGGCGATCATCTACATTCCTATCCGGCTGGGCGGATGGGGCAACATCTTCGCGGCCGTGCATGCCAAAGCCGTCGCCAGCCCCAAGACGTTCCATGAGATCCTGGCCCCAGCGCAGTATACCGCCTATACATCGCTGGCCCTGGGCTCCGCCCTCGCGCTCTTCCTGTACCCACACTCCCTCACCGGCGTGCTCAGCAGCAACAGCCGCACCGTCGTCAAG
>JALYVR010000564.1:0-2370 GCA_030853145.1 Chloroflexota bacterium
GCTATACCCTTAAGGGCGGCATTGAACTCTTCTGGTTGTACCGCTTTGCGCCTGAGCGCGTCAGCATCGACGACCTGGATGCCATGCTCAATGACTTCAAGAGCATCCAGCTCGATATCTCCAACGATACCACTCTCGACCAGGAGCCGCTCATCGAGCATACTGGTATAGGCCTGCCAACTAGCACGCTTCGGGATTACCAGAGTCGCGTGCCGGTGGCGCGCGTCTCCATCATGGGCATCCTGGCCCTGGTGGTCGCGCTGCTGCTGTTCTTTGTGAGCATGACGGCGGACCTGCTTGTGGATTCCCAGGCGGCCTCCATCGCGCTCCTGCGCAGCCGAGGCACCAGCCGCGGCCAGGTCTTCGGCGCCTTTGTGACTCAGGGTCTGCTTATGGGTCTCGTAGCGCTCGTTGTGGGACCCCTGCTGGCTCTGGGACTGGTCTATCTCCTCGCGCAGAGTGTGTTGCCGCCGGGACAGCAAAGCGCCCTCAACCTGATCGCTAACGATCCAGTGAGGACCCTGCTGGGCATGGGCTGGCTGGCCCTGGCAACGACCGGCGTCGCCATCGTGACAATGACGCTCTCCGTCTTGCGCGCAACCCACCTCAACGTGGTCTCCCTGGGCCGCGAGCAGGCGCGCGCGACACAGCAGCCCTTCTGGCGACGTCTCAATCTGGATATTATAGTCATCATCATTATGGCCCTGGGCTATGGCTTCTCGCTCTACCTAACCGCCTCCAATGCCCTCGATACCCGCACCCACCTGCTGTTACAGTCGCCACTGACCCTGCTGGGGACGGTGTGCCTGCTGCTGGTGGCTATCCTGCTCTTTATGCGCTTCTTCCCCCGCCTGCTGAACCTGGGCGCGCGGCTGGCAGCGCGTAACCGCGGCGCCGAGCCGATCCTGGCCATCGCGCAGATGGCGCGCTCGCCCAGGCAGGCCATTCGTATGACGGTGCTACTGGCCCTGGCCACGGCCCTCGCGATCTTCAGCCTGGTCTTCTTCAGTTCCGAGTCACAGCGCGTCCTCGATGTAGCCGCCTTTCAGAGTGGAGCTGATTTCAGTGGCCTGACAGCCATCACTGGCGTCGGCGATGACCTGCACAGAGAGACGACAGACTATGGGCATATTCGCGGCGTGCAAGCGGTATCTCTAGGCTTCGCCGGCTCCGCGCGCGGCGGCCAGCATGCCGATACTCCCATTGAGGTTCGCGCCGTCGACGCACACACCTTCGCCAGCGCGGCAACCTGGACAGCCCAGGATTCCTCGCAGTCGCTTGACGAACTCATGAACCTGCTCTCTTCACAGCGTTCATCAGCGCTCGCGCACAATATCGTGCCCGCGATTGTGGACACCGCGACCGCAGACGCGCTACACCTATCCTTGAATGCGACCTTTGCTCTGACCTACTCCGACATCAAGACGACGTTTGTGGTAGTGGCCGAGGTCCACTACATCCCTACTGTGACACCCGGCGGTACCTCGCAATCTGATGTAACCAATACCACTACTCCCGTCGGTGGGGTGCTGATTGACTATCAAACCTATTTCGCGGTCTACCAGCAGGTAGCCCTTCACGCCAGCATCAATAATGTACCCCTGAACTATGTCTGGCTGCGCACGCGCGATGACGCGACCTCGGTGGCACATGTGCGCGCGGTCTTGAACAAGGACGTGAATTTGCAGGTGTCGCCGCTCTACGACCGCCGCGCGATTCAAGACGGCTTCAACCAGGAGGGCCTCTCGCTGGCGCTGCTGGGGGCCCTGGCCACCGGCGCGGCGCTGGCCTTGCTGCTGGCCCTGCTGGGCGACATCCTGGCTTCGTGGCTGAGCGCGCGCGGGCGCCTGAGCAACTTCGCGGTGATGCGCGCCCTGGGGTTGAGCCGACGCCAGGTGGCCGGGGTGCTGCTGTGGGAACAGGGCATTGTCTACACAAGCGCGATCTTGCTGGGTATCCTCGGCGGCATCTTGCTCTCGGCGCTGGTAGTGCCAAACCTGGTCTTCACAGGCGCTCCCACCAGTACGCAAGTGACCAACACGGCGAGCGGAGCCTTTTATGCCTCACAGAGCGTGCCGCCCATCGAGGTGACCGCCTCGCCACTGCTGGTGCTCACGCTGGCCGTGCTGGTGGGCATCTGCGCGCTGGCCCTCGGCCTGATGGTGCGCGTGGTCTCACGTCCATCGATCAGCCAGGCCCTCAGAAGTTACTACATCGATGCGGCCTGGGAGTCACGGGGCAACAAGCGCCGCGCCCAGCGCTATGCGCAGGAGGCGGCGGCAACTTCTACGCCCACGCGTGCCGGTACCGGTGTGCTGGAACGCGAGCCTGCCTGGGCCGCTGCTGAACCCATTGATCCGTTATTCGTGT
>JALYVR010000564.1:2380-4007 GCA_030853145.1 Chloroflexota bacterium
TATTCGTGTCTGCGTATGGCTCGCATCGTACCGCGCGCGGCGTACCTCCACCACCGCCAGCGCGACGCAAGACGCGGCTCGCTCTGCTATTGAGCGCGCTGGCCCTGGTCGTCATCGTGGTTGTGGGCAATATCACCGGCCTGGGCAATGCCGTGGTCACGCGCTTCTCCCGGCCTCCCGCCACCCCGCTGCCGGCGCTCGCCCCCGGCGATGACCTGTTCTACATCATAGTCTCACCCAACTGGGGACACATCACCGTCGATGGACGCCCTCTCGCACAATTTCCCACGCTGTTCAGCCCCTCACCTCTGCGCCTCTCGCGCGGCCTGCACAAGATCACCTGGGTGGCCAACCCATTCCAGCCGCAAACATGCACCGTGTCCGTGCCCTCTCTCCTGGGCAACGAACCCTGCACTCTCGAATCGGAGGCCACCACCCCTACCGGCGTGCAGATGAGGCTGATCACGTTTACCGCGTCTCTAGCGAGCCTGCCGGCGAACCAATCGAGCGCTTTAACCGGGCAGATTCAGGCGGATCTTGATCGCGCCGGGTCCACAGATACTCTCCTGCCCGGCGAACAATATGCGTACACACAATCCAGCACCCTGGCCGGCTCAATTGTGACAGCCACTCAACCACTACGCGCGACACTACATATTCGCCTGGATACCGACCCGAATTCGAACAGTCAATGCAACGTGTTTGGATTCAATAACTGCACTCTTAATGGGCAGAACTGCCATTTGCTCTGCACATCAACACCTGTAGATCGCGCTAGCAACCAACCAAACCAGACGCTGCCATCTCTGCCTGCTCCTGGCTCGCCGACGGCCTCTCCATGGTTGACATACGGCGTAGCCTACAGCACCCTGGATTATAAGACCCTGAATGGACGGGCCGTGGCGCGCAATCAACCCGATACCCCTAATATTAACGATGCCATGACAGATCATCTGCTCTCGATAGGCATTACCTGGGATGGCAGCAACTGGCATGCGTCCATGAGTCTCACAGCGCTCGATACGTTCACAAGCACCACTGGCAATTCTGCGCTTGACTTTGGTTGCGCAACCGCCTCGCAGGAGGTGAATAACGTCCTCTATTACACAGGTGTTAGCAACCTGTCTGTCACCCAGAACAACATCCCCGTATCTTGGGAGTTTGCAGCCGGCGCAAACCGCGCCACCGGCTGCCTGGGCATCGTACGCCCCACCACCGACCCCCAGGCCCCCCCTGCCTACTTCCTCTATCGCTTCGGCGTCCTGCTAGCGGCTAACGACCTGGCCCATAGCTACTTCCCAGCCATACCCCTGGCCGACGCCTACGAACAAAGCGTCGCGCTACAGATAGCCGCCCACCCACAAAAGGCCTGACCCATTCTCGTAGGGCGTGGCTTCCGTAATCCGTAACGCGTGGCTTGCCTCATAGGCATGAACGTAAGACAAGGATAGCATGAAGCGGGCGGCGAATCCGTAGGGGCGATGGCTTGCCTCGCCCGCCTCGCAAACGTGAATAGGGCATACCCGTAGGTCTATAAAATATGAACGCACGCGACGTAGCGGAACACAGAAGGTAGGGGCGCCGTTTACAAGCCCGCCAGTTCTTCGGCGAACTGGCGGGCTTGTAA
>JALYVR010000565.1 GCA_030853145.1 Chloroflexota bacterium
GCCATTCACCAGCAAGTGAATAATGCTGTTGACGCGTCCCTGCATGTGATCGGGAATCAGGGAGAGCTGGTAGCTGGCCTGTGCAACCAGGTAGATGGAGGCAATAATGAAGGTCGAGACGTTGACCAGTGCAAACGACCAGAGATTGGGCACAACCGTCAGCGGCAGCCATGAGAGGACCCAGAGCCAGATCGTGACGAAAAAGATCTGCCCCACCCGAAAGCGCTTCAGAAGCGGGCCAGCCAGCAGCGAGCCGACAATATTCCCCAGTCCGCAACAGGCGAGAATCAACCCCATCGTCCAGGCCGTCGCGTGGTGATGCTGCGCCAGTTGCTCAAAGAGCAGCACCCAACCAGCGGTAGGCGTAAGCAGGCCCCAATGGAGGATCGTCACGAAGCGCAGAACAGGATGACGCCAGAGCCATCTCATCCCTTCAATGATCTCGGTGCTCAGCTTCTGACGAGTTGCAAGAGGCTGGTTCTGGAGCGGCTTCTTGATGAAACAGAGCGAGACGACCGAGAACACATAGGAGATTCCATCAACCAGGAAAGGAAAGGTCTGACGGATGCCATAGAAGAGGCCGCCAAGCGCCGGGCCAAGCAATTGTGACGAGGCCCAAAGCCCCTGATTCTGCGCGACCGCCTGTGACAACTGCTCCTTCTCGACGATGCGCGGAAGGGAGGCCGATTGCGCGAGAGTGAAGAAAGGGGTTAATATCCCCTCCAGCAAGATCGCCAGGGCCAGGTGAAAGATGGTGAGATGACCGAGCGCGGCAGCAACGGGAATACTGCCCAGAGCGATGGCGCGTCCACAATCACAGACGATCATCACTGATTTGCGGTTCCAGCGATCAATCAGCGCCCCGGCGGGAAGGCTGAGCACCACACCGGGCAGCGTACCAAGCGCAGAAATCAGACCTGCCAGGGCCGGTGAGCCGGTCAGATAAACGATTAAGAGCGGCATGGCAATAACTGAGACGTGTGAGCCAAAGGCTGAAACCAGTTGACCACTCCAGAGGATCATGTAGTCGCGATTGCGCCAGAGAGACGTACGCTGGCGCGTCTGTAGCAGGTTCTGCGATGCAGGCACGGAAAGACTCCTTATGAAGAATCAGAAAACAAACAGAAAGGGAGAAATGACACCTGCTCGCAGTGATGATGAAAGTATGGCTCCAGAAAAAGAAAGGCATCACCGACAGGAGGTGTCTGGCGATGCACGTCGAGGAACGATGAGAGAAGAAGAGAGATTGTTGGCAACGAGAAACTACGCCTGAAACAGATTTGTCAGGCGGCGTTATGATGTGCCTTGATACCCCACACAGGCCCGGCGTGCTCGCCTATGTGGGGAAAATATCGATGAATCGAAAAAAGGGAGTGTTCATGTGAACGTGTTCTTTCTTGCAATAGTTGTGTGTAGAGGGAGAGTAACACAGAGTTGATGAGCCTGTCAACCTGGCAGGGTCGCGAATGTGGGCGTCGTTTTTTTGCACACACGGGCGAGGCACAGAAGGGCCTCGCCCGTGGCCCTCTGCGCAAAAAGATGACGACAACCCCATCCCCGGCTTCAAAGTTGTGCCTACCTTTCCTGCTCAAAGCGGAATTTCACATCGGCGACCGAGAAACAAAGTGGCGTTGCGTCGGATCTGACTCACCGAGCTTCGCCCCTCATGGCCTTTGTCGCTGAATGGAATAGTCATGCCCATCACGCGCAATTGGTCGACCAAATCGGCGGTGAAAGTCATGGCCAAATGCGAAGCTCAAGCTGTTCCTAGTCCGGTCATATGATTTCCGACCCTTTTCAATGTCGTGCTGTACTTAGCGGGGAGAAAATAGGGCAGAATCGCCTCGACGAATCCTTAGCGGGGAAAATGGGGGGTAAAAATGTCGGGACCCCGAATATGGTGAGCAGGAGCGCTCCCAGCACTAAACGCCGTGATAGATCCATGACTGAGATGACGTAGAAGGGCCTCGGCTAACTGTGAGCGTGCGCTATTCTCCGTACAAAGAAACAGAATATGTAATGGAGGAAGAGACTGCCCTGGCGGACTCTGTATCCTGGGAGAAGAGACCATATCTTCTATCACAGCCGGATGCAAGGTTTCTCCTGCGCTCCGATAGAGGAGGTGGAGCTGCTCTAAATCCAAACTGTAATAAATGGAACGTTCATCAGCGACACTTCGCCGTTCGGTGGCCAGGCGGCCTTGACGAAGTTGTCGCAGGTGATAGGAGACGAGATTCTGTGGCAGATCGAGCCTGTCCACCAGATCCTGAACACAGTAGTCGCTGCGAGCCAGGAAGCGCACCAGGTTCCAACGAACAGTATGGCCAATGAGTTTGAGAACACCGGGAGGCTCAGCGAGGGTCTGTGTATGCATTCTGTTCTCTCCGCTCTATTTACATCAATTTGCTTTGATATAAATATAGCAGAGAACGCGTGGAGAAACAAGAGGCAAAGGTTGGGATATCTATGTGACGCGAATGCAGATGAAAGTGCCAGCAGGGCACCGGCATGGGAACAGGGCACCCGCCAGGGATGCCCCTACATTACCTTTTTACGGCTTCATAACGATCTTCGTGCAGTCTTCCTTCTTGTTCTTGAAGATGTCGTAGCCGTGGGCGGCATCTTCGAGGCTCAGGTGGTGGCTGATGATGAACGACGGGTCGATCTCGCCGTTCTGGATACGTTCGAGCAGGGGCGCCATGTATTTCTGGACGTGGGTCTGCCCCATCTTGAATGTGAGGCCCTTGTTGAAGGCCGCGCCGAAGGGGACCTTATCAAGGAGGCCGCCGTAGACGCCGGCCAGCGAGACCGTGCCGCCTTTGCGGCAGGATTGAATGGCCTGGCGCAGTACATAGGGCCGGTCCGTCTCCATGCGCATCGTTTGTTTGACTTTATCGTAGGTCGCGCTCACGCCAGTGCCGTGCGCCTCCATGCCGGTGGCGTCGATACAGGCGTCGGGTCCGCGGCCGCCCGTCAATTGCCTGAGGGCCTCGGTCACGTCGGTGATCTCCTCGTAGTTGATGATCTCCGCATTGGCCTGGTTCCTGGCGAGGCGCAGGCGTTCGGGGAAGCGATCAATGGCGATCACGCGCTCGGCGCCCAGCATATAGGCGCTCTTGATGGCGAAGAGGCCCACAGGACCGCAGCCCCAGACGGCGACGACATCCCCCTGCTGAATATTGCAATTCTCAGCCGCCATGTAGCCCGTTGGGAAGATGTCGGAGAGAAAGAGCACCTGGTCGTCAGGCAGGCCAGCGGGGATCTTGAGGGGGCCGACATCGGCGAAGGGCACGCGCGCGTACTCGGCCTGTCCACCGGCGTAGCCACCAAAGAGGTGCGAGTAACCGAACAGCCCGGCAGCCGAGTAGCCGTAGAACTTCTCAGCCATCCAGGCGTTCGGGTTGGAGTTGTCGCACAGGGACCACATACCGCGTGTGCAGAAGAAACAGCGGCCGCAGGAGATCGTAAATGGTACCACCACACGGTCGCCCACGCGCAAATTTGGCACTTCGCGGCCGGTCTCGACAACCTCGCCCATGAACTCGTGGCCCAGGATATCGCCCTTTTCCATCGCGGGGATGTAGCCGTCGTACAGGTGCAGGTCGGAGCCACAGATGGCCGTTGTCGTAATCTTCACAATTGCGTCGCGCGGATTGATAATTTGCGGATCCGGCACGTTCTCGACGCGAACTTTGTGCGTTCCATACCAGCAAAGTGCCTTCATATATTATTTCCTTCCCTTTCCTGTTGGTTGTCCCTTGATAGTGGCAATTTCACCCGTTTCCATGAGTTCTTTGAAGTGGCGCAACGTTCCCATGACCTGTAGCTCTGGTATGTGTCCAAGCAGATTGCTGAGGCTTGAACCGAGCGCACCGCGAAACTGGAAAAAGTCGTATTCCAGTGTTACGACTGTGCCGTGCCCATTGGATGCAGGCTCGAACGTCACCTTACCAGCATTCGCCGTGGACGGCTTGCCATGCACATGCCATGCAATGGCCTTATTC
>JALYVR010000041.1 GCA_030853145.1 Chloroflexota bacterium
GGCGATGGCTCCGGCTCCTCTTACCCGCCGACAATGCCTCACCCGCGTGGTTCGGACGTGGAGGCAGAGAAGTCGCTCATCCTTCGTAGCTGCGTTATTTATCACGCCGTGGGCTACGCGGATGACTTGACAGTAGTACAAGAGCCTCTATAATAAGAATAATAGTTCTGAAAAATCTAGCGTTTTATGACAGTGGATTTCCTTAAAAGAGGACACTAGAACGCTAGACACACTCCATTACGCTAGATTTTTTAAACTTGTTCATACATAAACACACATTTCAGTGCTATTACAACCATGGGGACGCCGCGTATCCGCAGCACATGCAGGTGAGGATGGGTACCCAATGATGGATTCTATCGAGAGAAATGCAACCGCACAAGAAGCGGGTACCAGTAAGGGCCAGGAGAATGCTTCACCAGGAGCATGGGAAGCTGCCTATCCTTACCAGGCAACCAGCGGGTACGGGAGCGATGCTTTAGAGCAGCTCCTGGTGGAGACGCGTGAGTATCTGACCACACAGGACGTGGAGAAGATTCAGCACGCCTACAACCTGGCAAATCGCGCACACCAGGGAGCCCTGCGCAAGTCGGGTGAGCCATACATCGAGCATCCGCTGGCGGTGGCCCTCATTCTGACTACCATGCGCATCGATGCCGATGGTATCGTTGCTGCGTTGCTGCATGACGTAGTGGAGGATACCGACTATACGCTGGACGAGGTGCGCGAGCAGTTTGGTTCGGCTGTGGCCATCATTGTTGACGGAGTGACCAAGTTTGATGCCCTGGCCGGAAAATCCGGCCATCAGCCGCTTCCTAAAGTAGCCCTCGATCAAACGGATGATGCCGCGCGCGACCTGAAGCGCCGCCTGCGTTCGGAAACTGTACGCAAGATGTTGCTGGCGATGGCGGAAGATCCGCGTGTGGTCGTGATTAAGCTGGCGGACCGTTTGCACAATATGCGCACTCTAGGTGCAATGAACCCCGTCCAGCAACAGAACAAGGCGCGCGAGACCAGCGAAATATTTGCCCCGCTGGCGCGCCGCCTGGGTATGGTACTTGTCCAGGCAGAATTGGAAGACCTCTCCTTCCGTTACCTGGAACCGGAGCGCTACCTCCGCCTGAAGCATGAAGTAGAGGAGGAACAGCGCAGACGCCAGCCCTATACCGATGCCGTCTGCCGCACCATGCAGGAGGAGATGGACCGGGCCGGCATTCGCGCGGAGGTGCGCGCCTGGCAAAAGCACCTGGCGAGCATCAATCGCAAACTCCAGCAGAGCGGCGGTGATGTCAGCCAACTGCATGACCTGATCTCCTTCCGCATCCTGGTGGACTCCGACCATGACTGCTACCTGGCCCTGGGCCACATTCATGCCCTCTGGCGCCCCAAGGACGGGCGCATCAAAGACTTCATCGCCACCCCCAAGCTCAACGGCTATCAGTCGCTGCACACAACAGTCTTCTGCCGGGACAACCGCCTGGCCGAGATCCAGATTCGCACGCACGATATGCAGCGCACCGCCGATTATGGCATCGCCAGCTACTGGTACTTAAGGGAGCGCGGCGGCTCTCGCCTCTCCTACCGCGAGATGATCGCCTGGATCGAGCAACTGCGCGAATGGCAACGCGAACTGCCGCAGAGCGCCGATGACTTCATCGAGGCGGTCAAAGGCGACATCTTCCAGGAGCAGATCTTCGTCTTCACGCCCAAAGGTGAGGTCAAGGACCTGCCACGCGGCTCCACGCCGCTTGATATGGCGTACCGCATCCATAGCGATATCGGCGATCACTGCGCGGGCGCGCGCATCATCACCAACATGGCCGATACCGAACGCCTGGTTACGCGCCTGGTACCGCTCGATTATGAACTCAAGAGCGGCGAGATCGTGGATATTGTGATCAACCGCGCTACCCATCCGACGCGCGACTGGCTCGCCTTCGCGCGCACCCAGACCGCGCGCACGAAGATCCGCCGTTACCTGAAGACCTATGAGCGGGAGATCAACCTGCAACTGGGCCGCGAGCGCCTCGATCTCGCGCTCAAGGGCATAGGTGCGCAGGGGATCGAGGCCATCCATGATGCCGATCTCTCAACAGTGACGGCGCTCAAAAAATATAAAGCGCCCGACGATATGTATGTGGCCCTGGGACGAGATGACCTCTCCGCCGAGATGGTGCTGGAGCAACTCACGCCTCTGCTGGGAGAGCGCGGCGTCCTTGCGCCTCTTCCCTCGGAAACGCGGACGGATGCGTACTACAACGGGGTTCCCACGCTGGAAGAGCTTTCCAGCGTAGATGAGTCGAAAAATGGCGCGCCTGAAGACGCCGCTTCCCAGGCTGCGCGGCGCTTAGGGGAGGAGAGCTTACTCCTGCCGGAAGTCATCATCAAGCTGGCCCATTGCTGCTGTCCCATCCCAGGAGATGCTATTGTAGGCTTCCTTAGCCCCAATAAAGGCATGATGGTCCATCGCGACGATTGCCGCACGCTGCGCCGCTATAGCGAGCGTTTGCGCGAACGCATCGTGGAGGTCAACTGGTCCCAGCTTAAGCCCCAAAACTACCTGGCCCCGATTACTATTGTGGCACGTGATCGCGCAGGCCTTTTGCGCGATGTCGCGGCGGTCGTCTCCGATGCTGGTATCAATATGACGGCGGTGTCATCGACGACCCACCCTTCATTGCAGAAGGCCATCATCACCGCCACCATGGAGATCCAATCGGTAGACCAGATTGAGCGCGTCTTTAAACGCCTGCTCCAGGTCAAGAACGTGGTCAGCGTGACGCGCGACCTCGGACACCGCGTCACCTGATGCCTCTGCCTATCACGTCTCGGATGCGTGTACCGGCTCAAGTGCGCGTACATACTGGCGCGCGACAACCTCGTCAGGGGTCAGGGTACAAGAGCACCTCGTCGCTGGCATGGCCCATCGCCGGTAGTAGCGCGTACATGCTGATGGCGTGCTGGTCTACAAACTGCCTGGCATCCAGCTTCCAAAGAGGCAGCGTTTTGAAGTGAAAGACCAGGATCTCTTCCGGGCCGCTGGTCTCCCGTAAAGGTGACTCTGCCATGCTCACTTGAAACGGGTAGATCACCATTGAAATGACCGGCAACTCGTAGCGATCAAAAATGCCGGCGTGATAGAACAGAGGAGGCCACATGGCTGATCTTCTTACCCTTGTGGGTACTCTGCTGGACAACGCCAGGGATTAGAACTATAATTTGTGGGGGCTGGGGTGGTAAAGTGGAGAGGTAGAGAGAATCAAAGTGACACATCAAGAGCTACAACGCCTGACATGGAACAGCGTAGAAATATGTGTGAATATGTATATAGATCAACAGCCGGGCGGACGCACGCAGGGGACATCCCCACTGGCTTCTTCAGAACATACTCCGGCTGTAGATGATAGCATATGGCCTGGGGAGGCGTATAACGCGTCCCTGGATGCGTCTGCTCAACGCCTGCTGAGTATCATACACGAATACATGTCGCCGGCCGAGATTGAACAGATTTCGCGGGCGCTGCACCTTGCCCAACAAACCTGCCGAGGCGAGCGTGGCACGCGTCTGCTCCCCCCGCTGGAGCATGCGCTGGCGATTGCCACTATTCTGACCGAAATGCGCATTGACGCGGTCGGCGTGGCCGCCGGCCTGATCTTTGAGGCGGTTGATGCCGACCTTTTGCCACTCGAACGCGTGGGAGAGGAGCTTGGTGCGCCTGTGGAGCGCGTAGTCAGCAGCATGCTGCGGCTCAATATTCTCGAACGCAAGAAGCAGGCGGGAGCGCACCTGGCGGCGCCCAAAGCCGAGACCGACAATGGCAGGGAGCACAAGAAGCGGCGGAACCGTGAGATCTTGCAGCGCCTACAGGCTGAGACAGTGCGCAAGATGTTCCTCGCTATGGCCGATGACCCCCGCGTGGTGCTGCTCAAGCTCGCTTATCGCTTGCACGCCATGCGCGTGCTGCGCCATCCCGATTTTCCGTACGATACGCACGAGAAGCAGACGATGGCCCAGGAGACACGCGAGATCTACGCTCCCCTGGCTGGTCGCCTGGGCATGTCGCGCGTCGAGAGCGAGCTGGAGGACCTGGCCTTTGAGATCCTGGAGCCGGAGCGCTACGCGTGGATCTACAACCTGATAGAGGCCGAGAAGAAGCAGTGGGAAGGCTACGTTGAGCGCGTGTGTACCATTCTACGCGAGGAGATGGCCTCCATTGGCTTGCGGACCGAGGTATCCGGCCGCGTGAAGCACCTGTATAGCTTCTACAAAAAGCTGCTGCGCAGCGTCGACGTTATGTCCTCTTCGCAGCCCTTGAGCGCCGAGCAGTTGGCGGAACTCGATGCGAGCGCCCACCTCCAGCAGATTCATGATGTGATCGCGTTCCGCATTCTCGCCGAAACCACGCCGGATTGTTATCTTGCGCTGGGCCATATCCATAGTATGTGGAAGCCGAAAGAGGGGCGCATCAAGGACTTTATCGCCAATCCCAAGCCCAATGGCTATAGCGCCCTGCATACCACAGTTTTCTGCCTGGATGAGCAGCTTGTGGAGATCCAGATTCGTACCTTTACGATGCATGAGATGGCGGAATACGGCGTGGCCATGCACTGGCATTACAAAGATGTCGGCGATCATGCCTCGGCCTCGGCCAAAGAGCTGCTGGCCTGGCTGCGCCAGCTCGCCGAATGGCAACGCGAACTGCGCGGCCCCAATACCAGCGCTTCGGAGTTTGTCGAGGCCGTTAAGGGCGATATCTTCCAGGAGCAGATCTTCATTTTTACACCCAGGGGCGAGGTCAAGGATCTGCCGGTTGGCTCCACGCCACTTGATTTTGCCTATCGCATCCATTCGAAGGTCGGAGACAACTGCGCGGGCGCGCGTATTATCACTGATGTGGGGCAGGGCGATGGGGAGCGCCTCGTGACGCGCATGGTGCCGCTGGACTACGAGCTGAGGAATGGCGAGATTGTGGATATCGTGACCAGCCGCACAGCGCATCCAACGCGCGACTGGCTCAATTTCGTGCGCACCGCCGCCGCGCGCAGTAAGATCCGGCGCTACCTCAAGATCCACGAGCGCGATATTAATATCCAGATCGGGCGCGAGCGCCTGGACCGGGAACTCAAGGTTATGGGCCTGCGTGGCCTGGAGGTGCTCACCGAAGACATCCAAAATTGGCTGATCGAGGAGTACAAACAGGCGTCTTTTGATGATCTGCTGGCCGCGACCGGCAGCGATGAGATACGCCAGCACGCGGTCGCGGTGAAAGTCAGCGAGCGTTTGCAGCAGTTACGAGAGCTGCGCGAGGGCAAAGAGGCGAAGGATGGGAAGGATGAAGATGAGTCCTTCGAGGTATCTACTTCCAACAAGCAACTCTCTTCGGTAAAGCTACAGGTAGCGGGCGTGAGCGGCCTACTGACCCGGCTGGCCAATTGCTGCTGCCCACTGCCCGGCGATGAGATCGTGGGCTTCATCAGCCGGGGCAAGGGCGCGATTGTGCATCGCGCCGATTGCCAGAATATTAACCGTTATCGTGAGCGCGAGCGCGAGCGCCTGGTGAATGTGAGCTGGGCCGGTGTCTCTCTGGAGCACTACCTGGCCCCCGTCGTCATTGTCGCCCGCGACCGCCCCGGCCTGATCCGCGATATCGCTACTGTGATCTCCGAAGTGGGCGTCAACATGGCGGCTGTCAGCTCCAATGTGGATATGGGCAAGGAGATGGTCGTGATTAGCACTACCTTGCAGATCGAGGGGCTGGAGCAGATGCAACGCGTCTTTGCTCGCATTGAAAGGGTGCGCAATGTGATCCAGGTGGAGCGCGACCTCAAAAAAAGCAAAAAGAAGAGGCTATAAGCCTTATAACCAGCGCTGCTGTGTGGCGATGTGGGTGGCCTGGACGCGGTTCCTGACCTGCATCTTCTGCACGATATGATGAACATGCGATTTGACGGTCTCGAAGCTGATCGAAAGCTTCTCCGCAATGTCCCTGTTGCTTAGACCTTCGACGATCAGGCGTAACACCTCGCGCTCGCGAGCAGTGAGCATGATTGGGGAGATGGCCAGGGGAAAGCAGGCTTTCACAGTTGTTCCCCCACCCGGTTTGCTCTGGATCTCCAGATTTCCCTGCCCCTGTCGCATACGCTCGCGCATGGTGAGTAAGCCCAGGCGCCGCTCCTGGCGCGCTCTGGCACCGCGCATAAACTCCTCTGGCTGAAAACCAACGCCGTTATCGCTTACCTGGATGAGTAGCAGACCCGCTAGCAGGTTGATGCGCACCTGCACCTCGCTGGCGCGTGCGTGCTTGCGCACGTTATTGAGCGCCTCCTGGATCACGCGGAAGATCGGCACCTCCAACACCGGCGGAACCGGATCAGGCTCATCTATATCGCAGTAGATCCTCACCCCCGGCTCATTGGCGGCATAATCATCCAACAGCATACGTACCGCTGTATCGAATCCCTGTTCCTCCAGGCTCACAGGAATCATGGATGAGATATCGTAGCGTAGATCCTGCAAGCTGTTTTTGAGCATATCATAGGCTCTGCCAACCTCGCGCAGCGCCACCGTGGGCTGTTGTTCAAGAGTGCGCTGAACGAATTCAAGCTTATGGAGGATATGTGTCAAATCCTGCGCTATGCCATCGTGAATATCGCGTGCGATGCGGGTCCGCTCCTCAACGACCGCCGTTCGTGTGGTCTCCGCGATGACCTCTTCAGGCCGGGGCTGTGGTGCCTGGGATGCGCTCTCGGACTCCGAGAGATAGGTGGAGAGTAGAGCCGTGCAGACGAGGAGCAGACTTCTGTCTTCCATGAGGGCCTCTATGACCTTTGTCGGCGCCTCTGGCGCCTCTGCGTCAAAGTCAAAACACAGGACAAGGACCCCTTGCCGGGCTGCCGGCTGGCCCACTCTGCTCACCAGCGCCTGACCAGCGGAAGTAATCCAGTACTGTTCCTCTTGCAAGCTACCAGGGTCAGCATGTATAGTGGGGATATATTGCGGACCATAGGTTTGCAGGGCAGCACCAAAGACACCGTGGAGCGAAATACGTCCGGGATCGAAGGTTACTCCTGACACTCCCGCGCGAGTTTTCTGTTTTTGGGCACCGCTCTCAGAACGAGCGTTGGTGGAGCGCCGGGGGCGTGGTGGCAGACGGCCGCTGCGCTCTAGCAGCACCAACGCCTGCTGTTCCTGGTCAACAAGAAAGAGCAGACCCAGCCGCGCTCCACTGCTTTTGCGAAGGTAATCAAGCAGCAAACGTCGCCCATGCGCTACCGAATCGCTGTGCTGTAGACGTGCAATGATTCGTAAGAGCGTATTTGACGTTATCATGCATCTCCTTCGCATACCCAACGGGCGAGCGTCCTGTGATCTTTTTATAGTTCTCTTGCTTTCATCATACCGGAAGGAAAAATAGCTGCTTCCTGAGCGGCTCGCGGGCTATATATCACCTATGTAGCGTGCTGTTTTTATGCCGGCGGAGCAGGCCTGATTAGCAGAAAGGGAACCATAGCGGCACGCTGTCAGGATGTATTGATATTGGAGGAAACGAGTTTGTTACATACGATGCTTTCACCTTTACGAGCAGCCGCGCGCCGAAAACCGCTCTCCACGGGCGCAGCACAGGGTCCGACTATCACCGGCCACCCGGCATTAAAGGGCGCCGGCGTTCGGAACCGGCGATTCCCTTATGTCACTCGCCTGCTTATGCTGGCGTTCATGCTGGCAATCATGGGTGCATTGGCGTTTGGCCAGGCTCCGGTGGCGTGGGCGGGCGGAGGGGGAACGATTACGTGGGATACTGGTATGATCTACCAGGGACAGAGTAACCCGCAAGGCCCGGTCGGCGAAAATGCTGTCGTGCATGGCACGTATCTGCCCAACCAGAAGCTCAACCTGAAACTGGTGCCAGGTGACGCCTCCACCGCTGCGGCAACGGTCTGTCTGGCAGCCGGTACTGTTGTGGGGTCGGTGACCACGGACGCCACGGGAAATTTTACCGATAATTTTAAGTGGCCTGCCACTGCTAACCAGGTGAACATGGGCTACAGCGTCTGCACGGTCTCCCCGGTTGATGGGCTGCCCCATGCCGGTACCACACCATTTACGGTGCTTTCAGCCAGCCCGCCGTCGATCACTATCTCGACGGCCACGGTGGCGCAGGGCGCTACGCTCACAGTGACAGGCCAGGATTGGGTTCCTCCCCAGCAGCTTACGGTTAACATCGCTGGCTGTGCGGCCTGCGAGCCGGGCAATACCGAGGTCACTGGCGGACAGGCAACTTCTACCGGCCTCAATACTGGTACGTTCAGCCTGACATTGACCATTCCGGCGACCACCAAACCGGGCAAGTATGTTGTCGATACGATCAGCGGCAATGGCCTGCTGGACGCATTTTATACGTCAGGCATAAAGCACCTGACGATCACGGCCGCTGCGCTGGTGACGACGCCTACGGTTGCGTCCACCCCTACGCAGGTAGCAACGACGCCTACTGTGTCCACCAATGGGACCCCCAACACGGTACCAACAACTACCACGTCAACTACTCCTCCCACCACCAGCACTGATAATGGAGGAAACGGAGGACTGGTCATCGCGCTGATCGTGGCCATTGCCCTGATTGTGCTGGCGATTATAGCGCTGATTATCTATCTGCTGATGCAACGCTCATCGAAGAGCAAGGCGCCCGTGCGCAGTTCCGGTCCTGCTAGCTCGCCTGGAGGTGGCTATGGTCAGTATATGCAAGGCACACCGAATGGCCTGGCAGGCGATCCCAATATATATAGAGGCTATAATACGCCGCCGGCCGCGGTACCTGGCAATTATGGACAGGGCGGGCAATATACCCCACAGGCCTCTCCACCGGCCGGCATGCCTGGCAATTACGGGCAGGCTGGACAATATACGCCGCCGCTGGTGAGCGACCCTCATCAGACTATCGCCTATACTCAGGGGTCCAATCCCAATGATGCTACCTGGGCCATGCCTGCCGCTCAGTTTCCGCCTGCGGCACCTGCTGACGGCAGCTATGGTCGGTCCCCGCAAGTCAGGTCTTCGGCTGGCTTGCCAGGTAACCAGCTTGCCGGGACGTGTAGGCAATGCGGCGCTCCTCTGTCGCCCGATGAAGTATTCTGCGGGCGCTGTGGCGCGCGGCGTGATGGCTCAAATGGGGCCAGCGGCATCAACTCCAATACCTGGTCTGGCTGAGTGGCTAAGGTAAGGATGCATGTCCATTTATTTTGAAGGAGTTTCATATGAAATTAGGCATGGAAGCTGTTTTTACAGGCAAGACCAGCTATGCTGATATAATTCGCGACGTGAAGCCGTCGGACCTGCATGCCCTCACTTACACCGGTGTAGGGGCGCCAGAGAGAGGGGCTTGTAAACCGCGCGCCTCTCTCTGGCAAATATTTGATGACGTTTACATTCTCCAGAATGGGCGTACCTGGTTTGACGGATGCTTCAATCGCGGTTATAATCATCTGGATACAGCTTATCAGCAAGTCCGATGCGTCTTTTTCTAAGGAACACACAACAATGCCAAAAATGTATGGCTGGGTGCGTGAAGTCGTTGATGAAAGCCCGGCTGACCGCGCGGGCATCCAGCCTGGCGATCTGCTGCGCACGATTAATGGTCACCTGGTGCGCGACCTCATAGATTATCAATATTACGTCGCCGATGAAGAATTGACGCTTGGTTTCGAGCGGCAGCAGACCCAGCACGAAGTAACTATCAGCAAAGGCATCGATGAGAGCCTGGGCATTCTGTTCGGTGAAGAGCCTGCTCCCTTCATACGTCAGTGCGCGAATAAATGCGTCTTTTGTTTTATCAAGGGGCTGCCGGAGCGCTTCGCGCCCCAGCCCGGTCTGGCGCACGGTATGCGCGCCTCACTGTATATCAAGGACGACGACTACCGCTACTCGTTCCTGTTCGGGAACTTTGTCACATTGACGAACCTGAAAGATCACGACTGGCAGCGCCTTGAAGAGCAACGCCTGACGCCGCTCTACGTCTCAGTGCATACCACCGATCCTGATCTGCGCCGCAAGATGGTTGATGGGCCCCGCGCCGGCGACATCATGAATCATATTCGCCGCCTGGCCGACATGCATATCACCTGCCACACGCAGCTTGTGCTCTGCCCCACCATCAACGATGGCCCGTACCTCGACCACAGCATTCGCGAACTGACTGAGCTGCGCCCGGTCGTTGAGTCGATTTCGGTGGTGCCTATAGGGCTGACGAAGTACAACAATATGATTAAGACCGGCGATCTGCCCCCCCTGCGGCACTATACGCCTGAAGAGGCCGAGGCGATTAGCGCGCAGGTCGAGGTCTACCAGCGCCAGTTCGAGGCCAGCGACCCCGACGGCTATCCCTTCGTGTATCTCTCGGATGAGTGGTACTACCTGACAGGGCGCGAGTTCCCACCGGCCAAACACTACGGCAGCTACGCGCAGATCGAGAACGGCGTCGGCATGACGCGCTACCTGATCGAGCAGTGGTCGCGCGCGAAACTGCGCCTGCCAGCTAGCTTGCCGCGGCCGCGCAAGGTCACGTTGGTCACAAGTATGATGGCGCGCCCTGTGATCGAACAAATGGCCGCCGATATCCGCCAGACTGCGCAGCTTGAGGTGCAGGTTCTGCCCATCGTCAATCGCTTCTTCGGCGCGGAGGTCACCGTCGCCGGCCTGCTCTGCGGCCAGGACGTGCTCGCGACCCTGGAGGAGCACGACGACCTCGGCGACCTAGTGCTGCTGCCGCGCATCATGCTCAATAACGAGGGCGCGCGCTTCCTGGATGACATCACCGTGGAAGAATTCAAAGCCCGCCTACCTGTACCTTGCGAGTTCGTGCGCAATGCCCAGGAAACCATCGAAGCCATCCGCTCGCTCGCCGGACCCAACACTGCATCTGGCCGTGCCGAAACACGCCTGATTGCATCGATACAACAAAGCTGATATCAAATCCATTTCGTGTAGGGGCACCTCGGCCTTTGCCCTGCTCACTATGTTTTCCAGCGCCGCCTTCTTCCTGGGCCTGGCTACCGGCAGCTTCATCGGTGCGTATAGCCCGACGCTGGCGGTAGCCATCAGCGCAGTGCCAGCCTTACTGGCCTTGTTCGCGGCCACGCGGCTGCGACCGGTAGCCAATCCTGATGCCGGCAAGGTGCAGGCGGAGCGGATTGGTGCGCGGGATCTGTTGCATGCGGCACTGCATGCCATTCGCGAGCGACCTTCGCTTGTGGGCCTGAGCCTCTTCGAGTCCGCCGCCTTTACCCTGGGCCTCTCGATCTTCTGGTACAACCAGCCATACTTCGCGCGCGCCGGCATCCCTGTCGCCTGGTTTGGCCCGATCACCGCCGTGGCTCAGATACTGGCACTGCTCTTGATGCTTATGGCCCCTTCCGCGCAACGCCGCCTGGGGACACGCCTGACTCTTGTGCTCTCGTGTCTCGTTCCCGGTCTGGCCTACATAGCTCTGGCAAGCGCACAGGCGCCTGCGTTAGTAGCGCTACTGGTAGTGTTGGTCGCAGCCACACCTGCCTGGAGAAATCCGGTCGTACATAATGAGTTGAACAGTCGCATCACCAACGGCTCCCGCGCCACCGCGCTCTCCGCGCTCTCGTTCATCGGCACACTCAGTGGCGTCCTGCTCAATCCACTGATAGGCAAGGCAGGCGACCTGGGTTTGAGAGTGGCAGGCGTGGGTATCGGCCTGGGGTTGATCGCGCTCTGTCTGCTGGTGCCATTTGTCGTTGGGAAACATTGATGACCTGATTGATGTGGTACTATATAATGATGAGATGTGTGCTGTCCTTCCCTACGGAGCTATATGACCATGACCAGGAAAACGCGAATTATCGTCACAATTGCGCTTATGCTGGGTATCTCGCTGGCCTCGTTGGATGCGACCATCGTAGGCACCGCGCTGCCCAGCATTATCGGTAAACTGGGCGGTATCAAGCTCTATCCATGGGTATTCTCCGTCTACCTGCTGACCTCGACGACCACCGTACCCGTCTATGGCAAGCTAGCGGATCTCTATGGGCGCAAGCCGCTCTTCCTCTTCGGCTCAACGCTCTTTTTGATTGGCTCCATTGCATCCGGGGCGGCACAGTCGATGGAGCAGCTTATCGTCTTTCGCGCCATCCAGGGTCTGGGTGCGGGGGCTGTGCTGCCGATAGTGCTTACGATCATCGGCGATATCTTCGAGTTGGAGGAGCGCGCCAGGGTGCAGGGACTCTTCAGTGGCGTCTGGGGCGTATCGAGCGTCCTTGGTCCGGCGCTCGGCGGGCTCATCGTCGATCACTTCTCGTGGCGCTGGGTATTTTATATCAACATTCCCTTCGGCCTGCTCTCAATGATCCTGCTGGCTCTGACCTTCAAGGAACACGTCGAACGCAAGAAGCATATGATCGATTACATCGGGACGCTTACCCTGACGTTTGGCATCATTGCCCTGCTGCTCGCGCTGCTGCAGGGTGGAACCGCCTGGGCCTGGAATTCTCTGCCCAGCATCGGTCTATTCATACTTGCGGTAGTTCTGCTGGCGCTCTTCTTGTTGCAGGAGAGTCGCGCCGCCGAGCCGATCTTGCCGCTAACGCTGTTCCGCAATCGCATTATCACCATCGCCTGCATTGGGAACGTCGTGCTGGGTGTGACGCTGTTTGGCATCTCGTCCTACATTCCGCTCTTCATGCAGGGCGTCAAGGGAGGTAGCGCCACCAGCGCCGGCTTCGCGCTCGCGCCAATGTTGCTAGCCTGGACGGTCGCGTCGTTTTTCAGCGGCCGGGTCGCGGTGCGCTCCGGCTATCGTCTGGCCTCAGCCATCGGGGGCTTCCTGGCGACCGTCGGCGTGGGGCTACTACTATTCTTCAACACAGCTACCAGCCTGCCTTTCATTATAGTGGCGATGTTCATTACCGGCTTTGGCCTCGGTTTCTCCAGTCCAGCCTACCTCATCTCGGTGCAGAACGCGGTCCCCTGGAACCTGCGCGGCGTGGCGACCGCCTCGAATCAGTTCTTCCGCACGATTGGTGGGACCATCGGCGTGGCCGTGATGGGCGCGATTCTGAACGCGCAGATGGCCGCGCGCTTCTCGCCAATCTTTGCTCGCTACGCCAGTGATGCCGCGCGACTGCCAAAAGATGTGGCGCCAGAGAACGCGTTGCTCACTCCTAGTGTGCGCGCCGCGCTCTCCCCCGACTTCCTGGCTCAGTTGCAGAACGCGCTCTCGCAGAGCCTCTTCTGGGTCTACGTACTCATGCTTGTGCTCTCTATCATCGGTCTGGCCCTGATGTTCCTGCTGCCCGGCGGGAGTGCCGAGGAACACGCCTATAAGGCACCGAGCGTGCTGGAACATATCGCGTAATCAAGGTAGCCTGAGACATAATTCGTCGAAAAGGGCAGATAAGATACGCGCTTCGGGTATATTGAGGAAATAGCCCATATTGCGTATCGCCGAGGTGCTGTAATTGTGCTACACTTCCACTAGAATACCCAGAGAAAAAGTTGATGAGGATAGTATGGCGGGTATATGGGATAGCGCGATGAAGAATCTGCTTAGCGTCGATCCGCAGGACTTTGTCTCGTGGTTATCGCGCGATCCGAGGATGAGGCCCGGCGGCTGCTCCTGAAAATGCGTCCTGAAAGTAACTGATCCGGCGACCGCGACAGTTACATGTGGCCCTCCACGCTTGCATGCTATCGACAAGCGTGGAGGGCCAGGTATGCTCCCCTTGCCTATGACTATTCCTCATCTGGCAGGCTCAGCGTAATTGAGCCGTCTTCTTCCAGACGCACGGGATATGTCTGGATATCTTGCCGGGCGGGGCCGCGCAGCACTTTGCCGGTGCGCACATCGAACTGCGCACCATGCCAGGGGCAGGTGAGCACCGGGCCATCGAGTTCGCCCTCGTTCAAGGGGCCACTGATATGGGTGCAATTGTCGGTACACGCATAGACGGCGTCAGCCACCTTCGCCAGGCAGATCGGCTCGCCATCCACCTCCACGGCCAGCAATTCACCCTCTGCTAAATCACCTATCCTGGCTACATTCGCGAAATCCGCCATAGTCAACCTCTTAATATGCTTTTGTTCTTCATCCACCTGTCCACTTCTATGCCGGCATCCCTATCCTTCATCTTCATCGTCCCCTGCCGGCTGGCGCTCTAAGCCGGCCATCGCCAGGCTTCGGTGGAGCACACGCAGGCCCAGAAAAGCGCATTTCGTGCGCGCGGGGCTGATTGAGATCCCCAGCGCCTCCAGCACATCGTCCTTACCCAGCTTGACAACTTCCTGGACCGTCTTGCCCTCAATCATCTCTGTAAGCATGGAGGCCGACGCCTGGCTGATCGCGCAGCCGCGCCCCTTAAAGCGCACCTCCTTCACCCGGTCACCCACCACCAGCAGGTCCATGCTCAATTGATCCCCACACAGCGGGTTGGAGTCCTCGCCATGGATGGTGAGCTT
>JALYVR010000566.1 GCA_030853145.1 Chloroflexota bacterium
CACGAACATGCTCAGGGCGATAGTCAGGAAGAGCTGGAGCGCCTGCTCAGAGAAGGTACAGGCTTTCAGAGCAGGGACGCGAGCCTTCCCGTCCCCCCGTATATGCACGCGCATCTGGCCGATGAAGACGAGGATGACGAGGACATAGAAGTTTCCACAGGCGGCGATGTACAGGGAGCGTTCGGGTTGCTCGCGGAGGGCATACAGGACCTGGCCACGGCAGGAGTCGAGCTGGGCATGGGGCGACACTTCGCCTGCGCCGATTTCTGCAACCAGGGGGCCGAGAAATGCGCGCAGGCCGTGAGCCTGCTACGCTTCGGGCGACGCTCTCCGTACGATCACGATCTGCAAGCGCTGGGCGCGCGCGTGGGCGCGCCAGCCGATATTCAAGAGGAGATGGCCTCGCTGACACCATTCCATCCAGAAGCGTTCTACGCGGTCACGCCGCCAGAAGAGGCCGATGACAGCATCGATCCTGAGCAAGCGAACGGCTATTTACAGAGCGCCCGCCGCGTCATGCGCTGGGCCAGAGACATTATTTTCAAAGAGACACCTTAACTTATTTGGGAGGCTATTTCGTGACACAACACGTTACCGGCGGGCACCCACAGGCCACGTCCCTTGAGGATGTAGTAAAGCAATCAGCGCGCAAATGGGTCTATCTCTTCAGCGAAGGCAACGCTAAGATGCGCGATCTGCTTGGTGGCAAAGGCGCCGGCGTCGCCGAGATGACCAACGCCGGGCTGCCGGTCCCACCCGGTTTTACGATTACGACCGAGGCCTGTAACTCCTATTACGATGAAGGGAAACATTTTCCCTCTGGCATGTGGAGGCAGGTCGCGGCAGCACTGAAGATTGTTGAGCAGCAGACGGGCAAGAACTTCGGGCAAAAAAACAATCCGCTGCTCGTCTCCGTGCGTTCCGGCGCCAAATTCTCGATGCCCGGCATGATGGACACCGTGCTCAACCTGGGCATCAACGATGAGACGGTGCAGGGGTTGGTGGAGCTGACGCATGACGAGCGCTTCGCCTACGATGCCTACCGGCGTTTCATCCAGATGTTCAGCAAAATCGTCCTCGACGTGGCCCCGCACGAATTCGAGCACGTGATCGAGCAGTACAAGGAGCGCGCGGGCGTGCAGACCGACGCCGAGATACCGGCGGCCGACCTCAAGCGCATGGTGGCGGAATTCAAGCAGATCGCCGAGCGGCAGTCGGGCGAGCCGTTCCCCACCGATGTCCACCAGCAACTGGGCAAGGCCATTGAGGCGGTCTTCTCCTCGTGGAACAACAAGCGCGCCATCGATTATCGTAACTTCAACAAGATCGCCCACAGCCTGGGGACCGCCGTCAACGTGCAGAGCATGGTCTTCGGCAACATGGGGCAGGACAGCGGCACCGGCGTGGCCTTCACACGCAACCCTGGCACCGGCGAGAAAGCCCTCTACGGCGAGTACCTGCTCAACGCGCAGGGCGAAGACGTGGTAGCCGGCATTCGCACCCCTTCGAAGATCAGTCGCTTGCAGGATGATCTGCCGGAGGTCTACAAGCAGTTCCAGGAGATCGCGCAGCGTCTGGAAGAGCATTACCGCGACATGCAGGACCTGGAGTTCACCGTTGAGCATGGGCGGCTCTATATGCTGCAGACGCGCTCAGGCAAACGCTCGGCGCGCGCGGCGGTCAAGGTCGCCGTCGATATGGTCGGTGAGGGCCTGATCAGCGAGCAAGAGGCGGTGCAGCGCGTCGACCCGCTACAGGTCTACCAGTTGCTGCTGCCGCGCTTCGACGAGGCCGAGAAGGTGCGCGCCACCAAAGAGGGGCGCCTGCTGGCCAAGGGCCTCAACGCCTCGCCGGGGGCCGCGACCGGCAAAGCGGTCTTCGACGCCGACCGCGCCGAGCAGATGGGCAAGGCCGGCACCCCGGTCGTGCTGGTGCGACCGGAGACCAGCCCCGACGATGTGCATGGCATGCTCGTCGCCAAGGGCATCCTGACGGCGCGCGGAGGGGCCACAAGCCATGCCGCCGTGGTCGCGCGCGGCCTGGGGCTGCCATGCGTTGCAGGCTGCGAAGGCATCCGCGTCCACGAAGATGAGCGCCTCTTCCGCGCCGTCGGGTCCAGTACCGTCGTTCACGAAGGCGACGACATCTCCATCGATGGGGATACCGGCGAGGTCTTCGCGGGGATCATCAAGACGGTCGACCCCGACTTTGACAAAGAGACCGAATTGAAGACCCTGCTGGACTGGTCCGACCGCTTCCGCAAACTGGGTGTGTGGGCCAACGCTGATTATCCGCGCGACGCGCAGCGCGCCATCGTCTTCGGCGCCCAGGGTATCGGCCTCTGCCGCACAGAGCATATGTTCATGGAGCAGGAGCGCCTGCCCATCGTGCAGAAGATGATCTTGGCCAAGAGCAAAGAAGAGCGGCAGGCCGCCCTCGACCAGTTGCTGCCCTTCCAGCGCAGCGACTTCAAGGGCATCTTCGAGACCATGGTCAATCCGGAGACCGGCGACGGCTACCCGGTCGTGATCCGCCTGATCGATCCGCCGCTACACGAATTCCTGCCTTCCTACGAGGACCTGCTGGTAGAGGTCACGCGCCTGGAGGCCACCAATGGCAACGTGCAAGAACTCAAGGAGAAGCGCGAGATGCTCGAAGCCGTGGGCACTATGCGCGAGATGAACCCCATGCTTGGCCTGCGCGGCTGTCGCCTGGGCCTGCTCTTCCCGGAGATCAACGTCATGCAAACGCGAGCCATCTTGGAGGCGGCGCGCGAGATCGCCAAGAGTGGCAAGAAGCTGCAACCCAAGATCATGATCCCGCTGGTGGGGCATGTCAACGAGCTAAAAGAGGTGCGCCGCCAGCTTGAGGCCGTCGCCAAAGAGATCACCGCCGAGGCCGGGTCCGCCGTCGAATACAAGTTCGGCACCATGATCGAGCTGCCGCGCGCAGCGCTCACCGCCGACCAGATCGCGCCGGTGGCCGAGTTCTTCAGCTTTGGCACCAACGACCTGACGCAGACCACCTTCGGCTTCAGTCGCGACGACGCTGAGGGCAAATTCCTGCTCAAGTATGTCGAGGGCCTGGAGACACCGGAAGGCGACAAGGTCAAGATCCTGCCCGTCAATCCCTTCCAGACCATCGACCGCGAGGGCGTGGGCCAGTTGGTGCGTATGGCCGTAGAGAAGGGCCGGGCGGCGAACGCACACCTGGAACTGGGTATCTGCGGTGAGCACGGTGGCGACCCCAGCAGCATCGAGTTCTTCAACGAGGTGGGCCTGGACTACGTCAGTTGTTCGCCCTTCCGCGTGCCCGTCGCGCGCCTCGCCGCCGCGCAGGCCGCCCTGGCCAGCAGCGAGCGCGATAAATAAAGGCAATCTGCTGGAGTAAGGACAGGGGCAAGGCTGCCAGCGCGCTGGCAGCCTTGCCCCTGTCCTTCTACAATACTCAGCTTTAGACCGGCATAGAGAATGAGTCTCTGATCAGAGAGGCAGTTGCGCCAGATACGGGAACAATGCACATCTGGTTGCGCCCCACATCCTTTGCCTGGTACCTCCCCCAGCCCTCTGACTCTTTCAATTCCGCGTTCGGACTCCAACCTCTTCAGACCACTTCGGTGGGAGACGTAATTACCAATCAAGCGTTGTTTCAATTCCGCGTTCGGACTCCAACCTCTTCAGACCCTGCGTTGTCTCTTAATAGACAAATTGACAAGGTTGTTTCAATTCCGCGTTCGGACTCCAACCTCTTCAGACGGATAGGTCGCCTCTACAGGGCGCATCAAAACGCTGTTTCAATTCCGCGTTCGGACTCCAACCTCTTCAGACCTGGACGTAGCTGGTGATGTCTTGACCGGCCATGAGGTTTCAATTCCGCGTTCGGACTCCCACCCATTCAGACCCCGGTACATAGGCCACGCCCCCCTGTCAAGTGCGGTTTCAATTCCGCGTTCGGACTCCCACCCATTCAGACAGCCAATGAGTGTTGGTGAAGCTGTACGC
>JALYVR010000042.1 GCA_030853145.1 Chloroflexota bacterium
ATCTTCCTGATCTGATATTCCTGCATCGCGAAAGCCAAAAGGAAGGTGCTTCTTCCATATTTCAAGTGTCCTCATACAATTGGACGTTCCTCCGCATAATCTGGTTCCAAAACGCTTTAGAAACGCTCCATCTGCTAAACTATCCACAAACCAACGTATTACAAATATGTCACATTTCAGCCCTTGGAGGCCAACATACCAGGAATTGCTAGCAGAAAGGCTTGAATATTTCCGCCGTTATAGGCATAATTGCATTAAGGGAGATTTCTACCACAGTGGTAGGACGCGCATTACGTACGAGACGCTCTTTTCTGCACAAGGAAAAGATGAGCTTCAAGGGAGTAGACCATGGCATCTCCAGAGGGCACACACTTTACTGAGTACACTGAAGCAATTGAAGAAATTGAGCCTATTACAGGAACTTTCGAAGCCTCGAGCGATTCTATGGTGCAGCCGGCGCGCTCGGAGAGGCAGCGCGGGAATCTTCGTGGGCGGCAGCAGATACATCCACGGCATACCGATCTGTTATCTCCCCTGGAGAACGATAGCGCCAGCCCGAAGATAGCGCGGCAGTTGGCGGTAACGCGCGAGGAGAACCGCAGGCTGCGTAGTGAGCTAGCCGAGCAGCGGGTCGAGATACAGCAACTCAGCAAGCAATACAACGCCAGCCGCATGCAGACCGAGCAGGAGATCCGCGCTATTCACCGTGGACACCAGTTAGAGATCGAACAATATCAGAGCCATCTGCGCGATATGTTGGACGAGCACCGGCAACTTCAGGAAACGAACCGCCAACTGGAGCAACGCTACCAGGACCTCTATCACTCTTTCCAGAACGAGGTCGAAGAGGAGGCGCAGAAGCTGGTCTCCGAAGCCGCCAGCACGGTCATCCTTAGCCCAGAGCGCACACCTGCGCTGCTCCAGGGCGTGGTGAAAACGTTGCAACTCCAGGTAAAGCAGGAAGGAGACACGCAAGTATCCCAGGCACTCTACCTGACACGCTCGGCGCATGACAAAACGCAGCGCCTGGAACAAGACCTGGCGCGGGAATGGCAGCAGATTGCCGCTGAGCGCGAGAAGCTAATCGTCATGCAGAACAGCGTGCGCGAGCAGGCCGCGCTGCGTTACAAGACGCTCCAGTCACGCCTGCGTGGGCGCTGGGTCATGGCGCTTACCCTGATGACAAGCGCGCTCTTGCTCTTGCTCCCTCTGCTCCAGTCCATCTTTTTCTACTCGTTCAAGTTCTCGCTCCAGGTCTCGATGTTCGCGCCCATTGTGCTGTGTATCGCCATTGCCGCCATATTCGCGCGCCTGCGTTCGACCGTGGGGCCCTACTACTCAAGCGCGCCACGCAAGGTGCCAGTGGCAGCGAAGCCGGAGCAGAAAAAGCCACAACCGAAGGCATAGCGTTTCCTCATAATGAAGGGCGTGTCCCGCTACTTGCGGAAATTGAGCAGGGTGCGCACGACCCGGCGATTGCTGGCGGCCTGGCCACCTTGCAGGTAGGCCTCGGCCGCCACCTGCTGGACACCAGTGCTCATAGTAGGATAGGCGTGGATCGTCCCGAAGATGTCGTTCAGCGTAAGCTTATGCTGCATCGCCAGGGCCAGTTCGCCCAGCAGCTCGCCCGCGCGCGTGCCAACCATATGCACGCCCACAATCTCATCCTTCTTACCTGCCAATACTAACTTTATAAAGCCAGCGGTCTCCCCCTCTGTCTGCGCTCGGTCAATATCCGTCCAGGGCAGCTTCACAATGCGCACCGACTTGTGCTGCTTACGCGCTTCATCCGCTGTCAGGCCTACACGCGCGGCCTCAGGATCGCTAAAAGTACACCACGGCACAACGCGGTAATCCACCTTCTTCCGACCCACTGGCACCAGGGCGTTGCGCACCGCGATCTTTGCCTGGTACGTTGCGACATGCGTAAAGAGATAGTCGCCGGTGACATCGCCTATAGCGAATACATCCGAGGCCGACGTCTGGAGATACGCATTGACCTTGATGCCGTGTGGATCGTATGCAATACCGGCAGCTTCCAGGTCCAACCCCGCAACATTCGGCTCGCGGCCCAAAGCGAGCACTATCTCATCGGCTTCGAAGCTCACAAGCTGCTCTCCCTGCCTGGCGGTGACGACTTTCTGGCTCTCGTTGCGGCTGGCTTTGACGAAACGCGCCCCGGTGACAAGAGTCACGCCCTCGCGGGCCAGCACTCCGGCCACAATTGCCGATACCTCCGGGTCCTCCCGTGGCAGAATACGATCTGGCCCCTGAATGATAGTGACAGTCGTACCCAGGCGCATAAAGGCCTGGCCCAGTTCTACGCCGAGAGGCCCGCCGCCAACGATGATGATGGACGCAGGCAGGTGTGTAAGGTCAAATACGTCCATATTCGTCATAAAACCAGTCTCGTGCAGCCCCTCCACCTGCGGAATGGCCGGATGCGAGCCTGTGGCGATCACAATGGTGCGACTCGTGATATCCTCGCCATCCAGGCGCAGCAGGCGTGGCGATGCGAAGGTTACCTCTCCGAACCTGACCGTCACATGCTCCGTATAGACCTTTTCCGCCTCCGATACGCGGCCGATGACATCTTGCACATAGCGAGATACCTGCGCCATATCCACCTGCAAATCAGCAGGCACCAATCCCAGTTTCGCGACACCTTTCGCCTGCTGGACCATGCGCGCGACATGGATCAAGCTCTTGCTGGGCACACAACCGTATCGCAGGCAGTCGCCGCCGAGGCTCTCCTTATCCACAAGCAAGACGCTCGCTCCCAGGGAGGCCGCGATGCGCGCGGCCGTGAGACCGCCAGAGCCACCGCCAATGATCGTCATATCGTAACGCGCCATTGTCTTCTCCTACACAATCGTATCGTCGGCCAACATATCAATATTGACCAGGTAACCTGTAAAGACTATTGTAGTCTTCTGGCGATAGCTTTAGCCAGAGGCAACATGAATGGCATACAACAACCTGCCTTGACCCCAATCCGCGTAGGGGCGAGGCGCCTATATCCCTTCCCCTGCTATTTCTGGTACAATACATGGAGCATAGACTCGCGAGATAGCCATGATCTCTTCCATAGCAAGTAGACACTGCATCGACACATCTGATATGAGGAGAACCTTACATGACACAATCCAACCAGGCGCAAACACCGCCCGTACGTAAGCTCGCGCACCACACCATCTGGCAGGACGGCCAGCAACCAGAGCCATGCATTGTAGTGATCTTTGGCGCCACAGGAGACCTCACCCAGCGCAAGCTGCTGCCGACGCTGGCTCATCTCTGGCACGACCATCCCCTCCCCGAAGGCTTCCTGGTGGTAGCCTTCGCGCGTCGTCCGCTGAACGACGAGCAGTGGCGCAAGATGGTCGTTGACTCCGTCAATACGTTTATGCCTGAAGACGACAAGCTGGATAGCGCAGCTCAGCAGGCCTTCTCGCAGCGCACATTCTACTGCCAGTCCGACTTCAACGATCGCGCGGGCTTCGAAAAGCTCTCCGACCTCCTTGATGCGCTCGACAAGAGGTATGACACCAGGGGGAACCGCATTTTCTACATGGCCACGCCGCCCGATACCGATTCCGAAGTTATCTATCACCTCGGCGGGTCCGGCCTGGCGCGCCCGGCACATCCCAACGGCGACGACGAATCGTGGACGCGCATTATCATCGAGAAACCCTTCGGACACGATCTGCAATCGGCCCAGAAGCTCAATCGCGAGGTGGCCCGTGTCTTCCACGAAAACCAGATATTCCGCATCGATCACTACATGGGCAAGGAGACGGTGCAGAACATTTTGGCGCTGCGTTTCGCCAACGGCATCTTTGAGCCACTCTGGAATCAGAAATACATCGATCATGTGCAGATCATTGTAGCCGAGAGCCTGGGTATCGGCACGCGTGCGGAATTCTATGAAGGGGCGGGCGCCATTCGCGATATCGTGCAGAACCATATCATGCAGGTGCTCTGCCTCACGGCTATGGAGCCGCCCGTGGCCTTCGATGCCGATGCCATCCGCGACGAGAAAGTCAAAGTTCTGCGAGCGGTGCCGGCGCTCACGCCCGAAGAGGTCGCGAAGCGCACGGTGCGTGGGCAATACACAGCGGGCACGTTTGACGGTCAGCAGGTGGTCGGCTACAAAGAAGAGAAGAATGTCAACCCCAATTCAACCACCGAGACCTATGTCGCGCTCAAGTTGTTTGTTGAGAACTGGCGCTGGGCAGATGTACCTTTCTACATTCGTACCGGCAAGCATTTGCCCGCACGCAGCACCGAGGTGACGGTGCAGTTCAAGCGTGTGCCGCACCAACTTTATAAACCCAATGAGACGACAGGCTTGCAACCGAACCGTCTGACGTTGCGTATCCAGCCCAACGAGGGCATCTCGCTCAAATTCGGCGCCAAAGTTCCCGGCGCAGCGCGTCACCTGAGTTCGGTCGATATGGACTTCTCGTATGTGACGGCCTTCGGTATCGAGTCGCCCGATGCCTACGAGCGCCTGCTCGCAGACTGCATGATAGGCGATTCAACGCTCTTCATTCGCCGCGACGAGATCGAGATGGCCTGGCGCATCGTCGATAGCATCACCAGCGCCTGGAAAACCATGCCCGCCGACACGGTACACCCCTACCCGGCCGGATCATGGGGACCTGAGGAGGCCAACACGCTCATCGAGCAAGATGGGCGCCAATGGGACAATCCCTGATCTCTGTGTAGAGAGAGAAGGGGATACAAGTAGGGATAGAGACGAACCAGCTACTTATGAGGGCCAGCAAGCCCCGCCCACAGAGACGGAGCTTGCTGGCCCGTATCGCACGTGGCTGTCAAGCCATTATGGGTAGCTCACCACGGTGACTGGAACATCCGGGTTGGCGATGGTCGACGACCCGCCTGTGTCGTTGACCACGTGCAGGATGCCACCAAAGCCGGCTGTGGAGAGGAAGATCGTGAACAGATCGTGGAGGCTCCCCGCTGGCAGGGTGGTGGGGACCTCAAACGCGTGCGCTGCGTAGATGTTCACGCCCTGGTTGAAGTAGCTGTAGCTGCCCATACCGTATCCGCTGAAGCTGGTCACAGTGTCGGCAATCTTAAAGGCCGCCCAGCCATCGACACCGGGTGCCTCCATCCATGCCGCCTGGCTGGGTGGATCGTAGGGCATCTCGTTCTGGAAGAAGATGTCAGTGCCGCCATTCCCGTTCCAGATCACCTCGTACTTCTGGTAGTGCTCAACGGCAAGGCCGTACGCGGTCACGTTGTCACCGTTGACGATGACGCCGGTATCGGCAGTGTTGCTGGTCCAACCCACACCGTTACCGTGGTCGGCCCGCCAGGCCCAGATGTCATCGAGGATGGCGTTGTCGCTATTGACGATCAGGCTGTTCGTCGCTTTCCCCGCCTCCGCACCGCCGATACGGAAGAACACATCCTGAATAGCCGACGGGTCAGAGGCATCATTGTCGCTATGCCCGTAGCGGCTTCCGACTTCCAGCAACGCCGGAGAGTTCGTGGGGCCTGCATCGAACATCAGCCCTGAGAGCATGATGCCTTTCTCACTAAAGACTCTCATTGACACATTGCCGTTTTCAGGGATCAGTGTCGGGAAGCCGAGACCAAGCACCACGGTCTCGGGACGCGTGATGATGATACTGTGGTCCAGGTGATAGATACCCGGCGTCAGAATAAGGTCCTTGCCGAAAGCTAAGGCGATATCGATCAGCGCTGCGGAGTCCCCCGGATGGGCGATAAAAAACCTATTGATGGGGATGGACCGACCGGGCGTCGCGCCGTTGGCCCATGACGTGCCCACGGTGTTGCGCTGCACTGAAGGCACGAAGACATTGTCGTGCCCATTGGAATCCGTGTACAGGTAGGGCTCTTCTCGTGTCACCGGGCTGGTCGCGAGCGTGGTGTACGGGCCACCGCATGACTTCTGAGCGGGGAAACACTGAGGGGGCGCACCCACGACGCCTGAGAATACCTGGTTCCAGACGCCGTTGCTCCAGCCATCAAGATTGCTGTTCCTGACCAGCCACTGCTGCTGCGAGCCGTTGACCACGGAGCCGCCAGTGAACTCTGAATCGGCGATGAAGCCACCACTCGCGTACGACGGAGAGGTGCAATAGTCCATAAGCGTGGTGGGCCCATTGACGTGGACTCGACGCATCGGCGCGGCCTGCGACACGGCCCAGAATTCGCCGCTGTAGCAGCCGGCGTTATTCGGATTGGTCACGTTGATGGTCAGGTTCGACAACGAGCGCCAGAAGTTCACGAGCGCAGTGCAGTTGTTGGTGCCGAAGCACTGGTTGTAGACGTTGATGGACCCGTTGATGACGACATCGTTCGGGGAGAGACCGAGGCCCGCCACGGTGGTGTAGTAGCCAACCTGAAAGTTGAGGGGGTTGGTACTGGACCCATACGTGCCAGGCTCGAAGAGTAACGCATAGCGCTGAGTCCCGAACTGGTTGGAGACCTGCTGGTTTGCCACCGCGTTGACCGTTGCCTGGATCTGGCTCTGCGGCATGTTGGGATTGAAGATGTAGACGTTCGAACCGAAGTTGGGTTGGCTGGACGACGCTGACGGCGCCGTCAGGGCCTCTGCATGAGCAATAGAAGAAGGATTAAAGAGTGGAGAGGCTGCGACAAGTCCGATCATACAACAAAGTAGCATAATCATCATCCCGATCAGCCGTTGAACAGGTTGCCGGCGCCCCAGAGCACCGTGAGGATGTGCATCCATGACATCTCCTTTTTTCTCTCTTGCATACCTGGTGTTTGGAACACCGAGAGAATTGGGCCAGATGCTGAAATAAAGGGGACTCTGGCCACGCTTCCAGGGGGTTTCAACGTACCAGGATCATTCCGTAAAATAGCTCGCGCGAAGCACTCCCTTCCACGATCTTTTAATCAGCGGGTAGTGTGGGTGCTCCCGTGCCATTTTACTCTGGTTCGCTAACAGGAAAAGAAGCAAGCTTTCATAGGACATGCATTCATCGCCTCATCTACATGTCTGTATGACTCTACAAGAATGCAAGATCTAAACACCACTGTCTTCAATCGTTTGCAACGTTCCGTGACCGTCGCATGGAAAGAAGAGAGCCATAGGTCTTGCTACTTCCGATATTTTTCGAAATCAATATCGGACAGATAGTACAAATATAGCGCATTTTAGGACGCTTGTCAAGAAGTACGCATATCTATTCAGCATGCTTCTTTCTCATTACCTGAAGCAAGCGAGGAAATACCCAGTATTTGCCGATTTTTCATTGATAATCACAGGAAATTCGACAGTTTTCTCGAAAAGAGGGTTCTATACGTTCCAGATTGGAATATTTTTTCGTAAATTTTCGTTATCGCACCCTCGCGTAGGGATCACCTGGCTACAGAGCCGCCTCCCAGGGCGAGAGTACGAGAGGCTGCTGCCCACGTGCGTGTTGAGCCTGCTCAAGCGCGGCCTGCGCGCATTGCTCGCCGCGCAGGGCCAGTTCTCGCGCCGGCTGTGGCCCGGTATCAACAATCCCGAAAATAACAGGGGTTTTGCGATACAGCGCCATCCATTGCCATTCGTTCGCGGAGGCCTTATGAAAGGGCACCTGCTGCACGGCTTGCGCCTGGGGAGAACAGGCAAGGCAGATAGCCACATTATAGACGGGGTGATCGAGGATGTCATGAGTCGCACGAGCAAAGTTAGACCAATCAGGCACATTCACGATGTCGATATCATCCGCTGGCACCCTATGCTGCAAAAGCACCTCGTATGCCTGGCTAAACATGGCCCTGACTTGCTGCGTCTGGGAGCGCACAAGAATAATAGCGATTTTGAGTCCGACGGGAGGACTCCATATGCCAGAGGACTGCTTGAGTGGCTGTAACATAGCACGTGCTTCTTCCTAATGAGACCTTTTGATATACTGTTTATATGGTTACAAACGTTGCTATATGCCGATATTACGATATTATGCAGCGGCTGTCAACGAAAATAGGAACTATATGAAGTGTGATTTTCATGATGGGCAATTTCGTGATATAATTGTGAACATGGAAGAAAAATGCTTTCAGGAGCCACGTGCCATGAACTGCACACCCGTTATAGAACTGCGCCCGGTTGACCCGCAGACCGATTTTCCACGTATGGCCGAACTGTACAACGCCTTCGAGCCGGAGCCGCTCACAGCCGAGGATTTAGGTAGATGGATGCAGCAGGCCTCCCCCGCGAGAATTCACCAGCGTGTAGCAGCGATAGATGAACAGGGGCAACTTGTCGGGTTCAACAACAGTGGGCGCGACCCCTGGATGCCTCACGGGCGCTTCTGGATAGAGGTGGTTATTGACCCCTCCTGGCGTAAGCAGGGTATCGGTTCGCTACTGTACACCCATGCGCTCCAGTTTGTGCAAGAGCAGGGAGCGACGACACTGGAAGCCGAGGTGCGCGACCATATGCCAGAGTCCCTGCACTTCGCCGAGCAGCGCGGCTTCAAGATCGATCGCCATCATTTCGAGTCAACGCTTGACCTGGCGACGTTCGACGAAGCGCGTTTCGCCGGCGTCGTTGAGGCTGTTGAGGCCAGCGGCATACGCTTCTTCACTCTGGCCGATCTCGGTGATACGCTGGAGGCACAGCAAAGGCTATATGAAATCAATCGCAGATATGCCGGCGATATTCCGGGGCGCGGTGAGAACTTCACCCCGTTCGAGCAGTTCTACAAAGAGGTCTTTGAGGCGCCCTGGTATCGCGCGGATTGCCAGCTTGTCGCTGCCGATGGCGACCGATGGATCGGTATGTCCGCTATCGGATACTTTCCTGAGACGAACCACATGCACCATATGCTGACCGGGGTAGAACCGGCCTATCGCGGGCGCAAGATAGCTCTTGCGCTCAAGCTGCTCAACACCAGGCGCGCTCGCGCCTATGGAGCGGCATATATACGCACCAACAATGACTCGCAAAACGCGCCCATCCTGGCAGTCAACCGCAAACTGGGCTATCGCGCGGAGCCGGGCAAGTACCTGCTGCTGCGCACGATTTAGGATGAGGAGTGAATACAGCAGGTCTCCCTATGCGGATCTACATGCTCGATGCTTTCTCCTTTGATATCTGGCATAGGACCGATATTCGTTTACAACGCCTGGCTCAAGTGTTAGTACACTACTCGTTGAATGTCAACTGGCACTTCGGGCTAGCTATGTAGTGTTGCTTTCTGCGGTGGAACAAATGAAGCCTCTTCTATCACTTACTTCGCCTCTCAACTAAATCAGATGCACACATCTACGTTTCTCTACCCTGATTCGTGTGAACAGCATGCATTACATGAAAGCGGGATAGGAGATAAAGATGAAACGACCAGCTCAACGCGTGCGCAATCTTGCCGATTATGGATACCCCACTCCCGATGTGACGGCACTCTCAGCGAAGGCCCTTGAGGTCACGCATCGCCTGACCGATGATTACGGCGTCTCCCCGTGGTCCACCAAAGACCCGATGAGCATGCTTGTTGATATTATCCTCTCGCACCGCACGCGCGACGAGCAGACCGCCGCCGCGTACGATAACCTGCTGAAGCGTTTCGGCTCGTGGGAGGCCGTGCGAGAGGCGCCAACGAGCGAGGTAGAGGCGACGATCGCCAATGTAAACTGGCCTGAAGTCAAAGCGCCGCGCCTGCAAGCCATCATGCGCCAGATTACTGAAGAGCGCGGCACGCTCAATCTTGATTTCCTGCGCGACCTGCCGGTGGCCGAGAGTGCCGCCTGGCTGAATCGCTTCGAGGGTGTGGGACCTAAGACGACGGCATGCGTGCTTCTGTTTAGCTGCCAACAACCACTCTTGCCGGTCGATGTTCACGTTCATCGCGTCTCCGGTCGTTTGGGCCTTATCGGCAAGAAGGTGACTGCCGACAATGCCCATGCACTCTTGCAGGCCTTGCTGCCGCAAGATGCCCGCAGCATCTACGATTTTCATAAAGGCTTACTGAGACATGGCCAACGGATCTGTGTGTATGAGAGGCCACGTTGCAATAAATGCGCGATTACTGATCTATGTGACTACTACAAAACAGATGTCCAACCTTCACAGTGAACTACCCCTGAGCTAAAGACTCAGGGGCTTCTTCGGAAGCCTGAGTTCACCAAGCTCGCTACCAGAAGATCGATGCCCATCTGAGGGAAATCCGCTTTGTCCAGTCGTTGCTACCGATTCCTCCATTGAAAACCAGGGGTAAAGAGCGGCGTTCATCCACGAAGCTGAAGACTTCGTGGTTTTCTCGCCGAGCTTGTATAAAGATTGCTATGGCCCTCCAGGTGAAGTAAACGACGGAAGCCCTTTCTCATCCATCCCTAACTTGTATAATGCATGCTCTGTTCATAAAGCATGCTGTATACTTTACACAAGCATATATCTTACTATCTACCTATAAGTACTATATTTCATCTCCTTTCATGCTTATTCATACTTTATGTTGGTATACTACATCTATCTATTGGAATATCTGTTTGAAGGAAAAGGCAGGGTTATGTGGATGTGAGGTCTTCTCCACTCTCAAGATGCCACGCCCACACATCAACCCAGAAGAAAAAACACGGTACCGAGCAGCATATATCACAGTGGGGGGGAATACGAAATAGCTATGTTAGAACACCATTCGTTCCTTGAAAAGCGAGAAGACCAATACGGGGATACACCATCTTCTGAACAGCCAACGCACCAGCAAATCAGGTATCCCCTGGTCAATCCACAAGACATCTTCCGGGAAGCCAGGGCGTATTGTCATCTTTTTCACCAGGGGCATGGGACCCAGCCGCTCTATCAAGAGCGACTCATGGAGATCCAGGCAGAAATTGTACAAACTGGCATGTACCGGCACACCGCTGATGAACTCGTGTACGGAGCACGAGTTGCCTGGCGCAACAGCACCCGCTGCATTGGGCGACTCCACTGGAAATCCCTTGCCGTCCGTGATCTGCGTCACCTTTCAAGCGCAGAAGCCATCTTCGAGGCCATTATCGAGCATCTTCGGATGGCTACCAATGGAGGGAAGGTCCGTCCAATGATGAGTATATTTGCCCCCCAGGTGCCACAGCGGCCAGGGATACGTATCTGGAATCCCCAGATCATTCGCTATGCAGGCTATCGCCTGCCAGATGGTTCTATCACCGGTGACCCTGCAAATGAAGAGCTGACCGCAGTCATGCGCCAGTTGGGGTGGAAGGGGGGCGCGGGTAGCGCTTTCGATGTGCTTCCCCTCGTCATCCAGATGCCAGGCCAACAACCCAGGCTTTTTGAGCTGCCGCGTGATGCCATTCTGGAAGTTCCGCTCAGCCATCCCACCTATGCCTGGTTCGCTGATTTCGGCCTGAAGTGGCATGCCCTGCCCGTCATCTCTAATATGCGCCTGGAGATCGGCGGAATCTCCTACAGCGCCGCGCCTTTTAACGGCTGGTATATGGGTACAGAGATCGGAGCACGCAACTTCGGTGATGAAGGCCGGTACAATATACTTCCCATGCTTGCAAAAGCGCTGGGACTGAGCATCAGCTCCAATCGTATGCTCTGGAGAGATCGCGCGCTGGTGGAACTAAACATCGCCGTGTTGCACTCGTTTGCCAGGCATGGAGTCACGATGGTTGATCACCACACCGCCTCCCAGCAATTGGTCGTACACGAAGAATGCGAAAAAAAAGCTGGTCGCGTGATGCCTGCTGATTGGTCCTGGATTGTCCCCCCGCTTTCCAGCTCAGCAACGCCAGTCTTCCACCGCCCCTATAAAGACGTGACCTTGACCCCAAACCTGTTTTACCAGCCCATGCCCTGGCAGGCTGATGCACAGAAGAGCCTGGAAAAGCAGGCATATTATGGCGCGGGAGCGACCTAAAATTTTCATAAGTGCCTTCTTCTTGTGCCTGAAGGTACCAGATCTTTTCCCCCTTACGAGTGATCTCTCTCTTCCTCTGTGTAAGCATTCCCATTCATGGTTTTGCATGAGTATGCAAACGAACCTACCAGTTGACCGACTGGAAACAGCTTTCAGTCGGTCAACACCAGGATAGTGTACACAGGGCTAGCGACCGCGCCGCGTTCTCGTGACGCTCTGACGGCCCGAAAGCTGGGGAGCGAACAGCAAGCGGCCCAGCGATACGATGCCCCAGGCGATCAGCGCGTAGACGATCATCGCGACTATGGTTGAGATTTCAAAGACACTGTGGCCCAGCGCCTGGTCGTTGAAGATGCCGTTGAAGGCTGCCACAAACACGTGGCTCAGGTTGTACAGGAACGTGATAAAGCCGTTGTCCTGGTTCGCGCCCAGCAGGCGGAAAATGAAGCGCAGCAGCAATATCACCTCCACCACGGCTAACACAAAGTACGTGATTCTGGTGATCCAGAAGCGTGTATTGGCACGGCGCTGATTTTGATCTTCAAAGACCTCCATCCGACTCTCGACCTGGTTCCCCATCGGGTCTACATAGTTTTCGCGCTGGCTCTCGACGTAGCCGCCGCCGCTGGTAGATGACCTGACAACATCGTTGGAGACCTGTCCCTCGTAGGGAACCTGGTTGGGTTGCTGCTGGTAGCCCGGCACACGTGGGTCGGGCGAGTAAGGTTGATTGCTCATGTTTTGTTCTCCCTTACTTGATACTATGCTTGAACACAATGACTTCAGATGAAGAAAGAGTCCTTCCAGTATCTTTTACTATCGGACGGAAAACGCCCGGTACACAACTGCTTGGCTCCGCTAAAGAGCATCTTATCTTAATCACGTATGTTTCAGTTAAAAAGTAGCATAGCGGCAAGGCTACCAGTTTCTGCCGGTTACAGAGTAACTTCTTTCTTCTCAGCCGATTGCGCTGGTGGAATCATGACATAGCTAAGCAAGAAGCCTGCTATGCCAGCAATTACAGGCGTGCCTGCCCAGAAAGGTATCGTCCAGGTGATTGTGCTTTTAAAAAGAATGGGTCCCACTATTGCCAGGTCCACGAAGTAGAGCAGGTAGAGGATCGCCGGGACCAGGAAGACGAACAGGCGAACACTTGCAGGCTGTTCCAGGGATGGCTGTAGTGACTTGTATAGCAGATCAGCCGCCAGGCCTGCCAGTAACATGGTGGGAATGGAGATGACTGCCGTGTCTGGGGCCAAAGCGGCCATCAACGCTCCATTCAGAGTAAACATGAACGTAAAGGCTCCAAATGGCAGCCGCCAGCGGCGTAGAGCCAGTAAAACGAAGCTCATAATTAATCCTGTTTCCAGCAAGATGCCTGTTATTCCAAGCGTAGGCGAATTTGCTGACGGTATAATCGGCCAGGAATTTATGAGCGGAGAGGCATAGCCAGTAAAGAACGTCAAAAGCGAGAAGGTGAAGGTGAGTGAAAAAATGGCAGGACCCAGTTGGCGCCAGGAGGATACGTCACCAGCCCGGCGCCACGCGGCGCGCAGCGGGCCGCTCAGCGCGAAGCCCACCCCGAGAGCCAGGCCTAAGTGCGTCGGGCTAAGCAGCGCCTCAGTGCTGCGCTCAATGCCGAACATAAGATGCCAGGTCAGATCGCCGATCCCACTGATAAGGAAAACCCCCATGCCCAGCAAGGACAATTCATAGCCCGTTGGAATCGCCTGCATCCAGCGCTTTCCCGGTAGACTGTCCTTGATGATCGTTAGCAGAGAGGGAAACTTGCCGGATGTACTGGCACTGGCAGCCGACTGTTGGAGGTTTTGTACGATCTTGACGATAAGGGTGATGGCCACCGCTAGATAGCCAGAATAGAGAACGGCATGCCAGGGCGTGAAGAAGGATTCCAGTTGCGGGATATTGTTGTGCGCCCAGCCATCGATAAAGAGGCCGCCCAGCCACCAGATGGAGACAACGACCATAGCCCAATCAAAACGCAGGTTGCTTCCTTGCTGCGTCTTCTCCTCTATGCTCGCGAGGGGGAGTCCAACGGCATCAACTTTACTTGCCATAGCTGAGATCCTTTCAATTATGCTCTGTAGCGAAGAGCGTATTTAGCATATGCACTGCGCCACCAATCTGCTCAATGAACTTGATGTCGCAGCCACCAGAACGTCAGTACGCAGAGCGCCGCTCCCAGGAGCAGGAAGATGGCTGACTCGATGCCCTGGATCGGCCAGAACTGGCTCGCCGGGTGATAGTTGATCCAGACCCGCAGGCCATAGTCCTGCATACAAGTGGTCTGGATACTATGCGCACAGGGATTGGAGTCAACGAGATGTCCCTGACGATCAACTACAAACGCGCTGATGATCCAACCGCGCTGGAACACATGAGGCTGTCCGTCAGGTGGTAGCTGAGCAGATAAGAGAGGTAAGAAGTATGTGCGCACCTGCTCGATGCCGGCCCGCAGGCCCACAAAGAGGGTGCAAGTGAGCGCCATCGCCCCAACTGAATGGCGTACCACTGTACCGGCGGCGGTACCAAGCACCAGGGCAAAGAGCGCATAGATGAGTGG
>JALYVR010000567.1 GCA_030853145.1 Chloroflexota bacterium
GTTTTAGGCCGTGTTGATCTTTTTAAGGACTTGAACAAGAAGGAACTGAAGGAACTGGCGGCAGGCGCCCAGGAGCGTAAGTATAGCGCCGGTACGACATTAGTCTCTCAGGGAGATACAGGGACGGGACTCTATGTGATTACCGCTGGCAAGGTGCGCATCACGCAGGCGGCCAATCCTGACCGGGCCGAGGACGAACTTGGCACAATGGGTGTTGGGGAGGTGGTGGGCGAGATGGCTCTGCTGGATGACCTGCCGCGCTCGGCTACGATCACGGCGGTGGAGGATACAACAGCGATCCTGCTGCCGATCTGGAACTTCCGCATGGCGCTGCATGCTCAGCCTGATATCGCGCTGAAGCTGCTGTCGGTGCTCAGCCGCAGGCTGCGCAAAGCCGAGGGCCGCGTTCAGCACTAAACCGTTGTAGGAGCAGATAGACCCGGAGATACGTGGGCCACATTCGTCCGCGTCTTCTCCGGCTCGCGTCCGCGCATCTTACAGATTACGGGTCCGGGTCTATATGTTGCTGCGGTTCCATAGATGCTGCCGGTTCCACGGATTCCCCTTTTTCGCGGTTGAGCAGTTGCTGGATCTCCTCGAACATCGTCTCGACATCGCCGAAGGAACGGTAGACGCTGGCGAAGCGAATATAGGCGATCTTGTCCATGCGCCGTAAGTGCTCCATGACAAGCTCTCCTATGACGCTGCTTTGTAGCTCTTGCCTTCCCTGGCGATACAGTTCCTGCTCGATCTCTTCGACGGCACTCTCGATCTCGCCGACAGGCAAGGGGCGTTTCTCGCAGGCCTTGCGCAGGCCAACGTAGAGTTTCCCCCGGTCGAAAGGCTCACGCCGCTGGTCTCGCTTAATCACCATCAGGTGAGATTTCTCGACGCGCTCGTAAGTGCTGAACCGTCCCTTGCACTGCTCGCATTCTCGCCGCCTATGGATGGCGTCGCCAATGTCGCGCGAGTCTTTCACCCGCGATTCACTGCCTCCGCAGTAAGGACATTTCATGGGATCTCCCGCTGTGATAGAATGATGATTGTTCTTATTCTATCACAGCCTCCACACGTCTCTAATCACCATGGCCTGGCGAAAGTCGCCTGTGCTTAGGAGTTGCGCGATGGATCACGCAGTTCCTAAGCACAAGCAACCACATAGATCAGGTCAGCGCCGGAGCCGCCTGCTCCGCGCTGGCGGCTGCCGCCGGTTGCGGGGCAGCGGCTACGGCTGCTGGTGGCGGCACATCGAGGGGTGGCGCTCCTTTCACGCCTAAAGTGCTAGGATGAACTTTGCCGATATATCCAGAACGCAAACGCGAACCCTCGCGCCAGTATGCATACCAGTAAGGACCATGCCCCTGCCCATCACGGCAGGTGCCGCATGATGCCTTGCCACATTTGCGAAACTGTAGTTGATAGGTGATGTGATGATCACTTGGTAATTGAGTCATGCTGCCACTTACCCTTCCACAATACAAGAAGACTACAGAAGTTCATGTCAATGCTACCATCAGCATACCATCAAAGAATGAACATTTTATGAATCTGTGATATTAAAAGATGACACAATGTTCATTCCTTTAGCAAGTATAACGCGAAGTTGTTGTAAATTTCAATACTGTATGGCTGGCATATGTTGGCTTTAGATGTGACAATGTTATGCTCGCTTGTTAAATACTTTTGCCTATGCCGGCATATCAGGCGGCTCTACTTGCTCTTACAATGTTTTTAACGAATAAAAATCCCGTCTGGCCGCAAGTACAAACTGACCTCTTTTTCTCATGGTGTTTTTTCTTGTATGCCGATATGGTATGATTGGAGTCGTACGTCTATATATATCTATATTTATATGTAAGGGCAGTTTGGTGTAGCGCCAGGCAAAAAGGTTATGGTATGCTGGGGAAGATTTTTCATAAAGCAAGCGCTGTCCTGGGCGTTCTCTGTATCGTCCTGGCGGTACTACTGGCTGGCCGCGCTCTGGTGAATCGTATCGCGGGCCGGTCGGATGGCGGCTTTATGTATGGGCAGCCGTGGACGATTACGTCGCAGAGCGTTGTGGAGCCGCAAAGCACGAATGCCGAACTCCTCAAGGGCCGGACGCGCTCGCTAGGCTGGATCGTTGGGCGTGATTGCCAGGCTGGTATGCAGGCCTACCTGCAATCCGCCGCCGTGGCCCCCGACGTGGCTCTCGTGGGTACCGGCTGGGTCGATCCAACGACGGGTCAGCTCATTAACGGCGATAGCAACAGTTGCATGCCGGGGAGCCTCAGCATGGATAACGTTGTGCAACTCGTGCATCGCAAGGGCGGCATGGCCTACCTGACGATCACCATGCAGACGGATGGCGCGCCTGGTTCCTGGACTCCGCAGCAGGCCGCGGCCTATGTCGACCAGGCTACGACCAATCCTGCCCTCTATGCCCCTATTATCCACGAGGTGACACGCGCGCATTATGACGGCGTGATCATGGATCTCGAAGGCATCGATCTGAACTATCCCGCGATCCAGCAGATATTCGCTACCTATAATCAGCACCTGTGGGCCATGCTGCGCCCGCTGCATAAGTGGTATGGCATCGCCCTTATTCACAAGCTCAGCAACCATGATGCCTACTATGGTCTCAATGGTTTCGAGAACTGGCAACTCCTGGGCCACTCCGCCGACTTTATGGTGGTTATGGCCGTTGATCAGTCGTATTTTACGCCCGGACCCTCCGCCAGTATCCCCTGGTTGCGCCAACTACTGGACTATACCTTGCAGACGATGCCGCAGATGTTGCCCCATATCATCTGGGAACTGCCGCTTTACGGAAATTCCTGGCACTGGCAAACCGATCATTGGGTCTTCGAGGGCATTATCACCTTCCAGCAGGCGCAGAATATGCTGGCCCAGGCCTCCTCCTCGCAGATCGATACCACCGCCAGCGATCTCCATGATCCGTATTCACCCCACCTGGTCTATGTGGATAACGCCGGCGTGAAGCATTCCGTCTGGTATCTCAGCGCGCGCGGCCTCTACGCGACCATCGCGGGTTTCAAGCAGGCCCTGCAGGAGGGGCCGCAATTCAAGGACAGCAATCCCGGCTTTGCTTTCTGGTGGCGCACTACCGAGGAGCCGCCGGATTTCTGGTCCATGCTTGCCAACTCGCATTGATGGCTTGTGAGGTTGTCCCACCCTCAGGCTGGATTCTGTGACATGGTAGAGACATCTGCATCTTCACCCGGTCGCGCAGAATGTTATAATAGGATTGGCTTTGGCGCACTGTTAAAGCCAATCCTATTCCATTTTATTCACAGTGTAGTGGATCGGAAAAGAGGGAGTACGATATGCAGATCATCATCAAGGGAAAACTAGAGGTCACCCCTCGCTTACGCCAACATGTTGAGCAGAAGGCGCAGAAGCTCTCGCGTCTTGTTACCCCGGAGACCCGTGTTGAGGTAACTGTTACCGAAGAGCAGACGCGTAGCGCGCAGGATCGCTTCTCGGTGCAGCTTGTGCTTTCTGGTAACTCCCACCCCGTTCGCAGTGAGGTTAATGCCCCCAGGGCGGATAAAGCCTTTGATCTTGCTCTCGATAAAGTTATTGCGCAGCTCGGTCGCCAGAAAGACCGGCAGACCAGCGCTGTACGCCATCGGACAGCGCCTGTGAGGGTCCTGGCCCTATCGCGTTCCGGCGCTCTTTCGACGGTAGCGGAGCACACGGAAGAGGAGGCTGACGCGGATGGCGCTACTGATGGGGATTACGAAATTCCTCACCGTATCGCCGATGAGCACAATGAGAATGTGTGGTCCGGAATCACAGAGATCCGCAGCGTTCCCACAAAACCCATGGGCGACCAGGAGGCGATTCTGCAGATGGAGGCGCTTGGCCTCTCTTTCTACCCGTTTATCAATGAGGCTACCGATACCGTCAATGTGATGTACCGCATGGAAAAGGGCGGCTATGGCCTACTGGTACCCTCGTTAGAATGAATCGGTAGGGGCG